>NZ_CP017921.1:1800000-2022959 GCF_001889405.1 Methanohalophilus halophilus | reverse complement strand
GAGGTTGTTCGCCTATTAAAGGAGATCGTGAGCTGGGTTTAGACCGTCGTGAGACAGGTCGGTTACTATCTACTAGAGGTGTATGTGGTCTGAAGGTAAGTTGCTTTTAGTACGAGAGGAACAGGGCAACGGCGTCTCTGGTCGATCGGTTGTCTGACAAGGCACTGCCGAGCAGCTACGCGCCAAAGAATAAGAGCTGAAAGCATCTAAGCTCGAAATCCAACCTGAAAAGAGACCACTGTAAGGATTCCGGTAAAAGACCGGTTTAATAGGATCGGGATGTAAGCACTAAGGAAACGAGGTGTTAAGTCCGCGGTTACTAATAATCCGTGCCGATTCCAATTGCTTATTCCAGGCGAAATCAGGTATGTAATATGAAAAAATACACGGTCAGATGAAACGCAAAGTTTATGACGGTTGCGTCATAGAATCACGCTTCGCACATGACCAATGTGCCAAGGTGGCGGAGCGGCTACGCAATCGCCTGCAGAGCGATTCCATCCCGGTTCGAATCCGGGCCTTGGCTTTCATCCATCTCATATAAGTTGAGAACAGCGGCCATAGCGGCAGGGTAACTCCTGTACCCATCCCGAACACAGAAGATAAGCCTGCCAGCGTTGTATACGGTACTAAAGTGCGAGAGCCTTTGGGAACTATACATCGCTGCTGGCTCAACTTATTAACACTTACTTACTTATTCTGAATTCTGATTTTTTAAACATCTTTCCTGAAAGTATTAATCCGATAGAGAAATCAATGACAGATATAAAATATTATAACGAGCTTGGCGTTGAAGGGAATGAAGGATGAAAAGAAAAGATCATAGAATGAATTCAATAAATGAATATTGTTTATTTCCCTGATATTCCTTCAATCATCTGTTTGCCTTCTTCAGTAGCACTATATATTATCCAGTTTCCTTCTCTGGTTCCTTTTATGATACCACTTCCACTTAATATTGAAAGGTGGTATGATAACTTTGAATCAGATACTTTTAGAATATGCTTTATTATGCATACACAAAGGGGTTGTTTGGTTACCATATATAGTATCTTCAACCTGAGTGGGGATGATAATGCATGGTGAATCTCACTCCAACGTTTGAATTCATCTTCAGGAGGCATTTTTGTATAAAGATTGTCCACTCCTCCTTTATATTCGATTTCACATTTTATGGGTTCGGGAATAATCATTTTTTCACCTGCTATAATAAAGACTGAACTGGGATATATTGTCTTCCTCCTTTACACATTTTTCCATTACCATTCAAATACACATATATACTATCACCGGTATCTATTGCTCCCATGACCGCTGTATTCGAAATACTGCAAAAAGACGCAGCTGGCCGTATTGGTAGATTGCATACACCACATGGTGTTGTTGAAACACCAACGGTTATGCCAGTTATAAATCCCAATATAAACACAATACCCTCTTCTGAAATGCATCAGTTCGGTGCACAAATACTTATTACAAATTCATATATCATTTCTCGCAAGGAAGAACTCAGGAACATAGCACTGGAAAAAGGCCTGCATCATCTTCTGGGTTTTGATGGTCCGATCATGACAGATTCAGGTTCTTTTCAACTATCCGTTTATGGGGATGTTGAAGTAACAAACGAGCAGATCATAGCGTTCCAAAAAAACATTGGTTCTGATATTGCAGTCCCCCTTGACATTCCAACTCCTCCTGATGTCTCTTACAAAAGGGCAGAAGACGAACTTGAAACTACTCTTGAAAGGGTGGTTGCAGCCAGAGAAATTGTAACGGATGATATGCTTCTAGCGGGCCCTGTACAGGGCTCCACTCATCTGGATCTCAGGGTACGCAGTGCGAAGACCCTTTCAAAACATGCCTTTGATGTATATCCTATAGGAGCTGTGGTTCCTCTCATGGAATCCTACCGTTATGCGGATCTGGTTGATGTTGTTATTTCTTCCAAAAAAGGTCTTGATCCTGTAAAACCGGTTCATCTATTTGGGGCCGGTCATCCAATGATGTTTGCTCTGGCTGTAGCAATGGGGTGTGACCTATTTGATTCAGCAGCTTATGCCCTTTATGCAAAAGCAGGCCGCTACATAACTGTTGCCGGAACATCTCATCTTAAAGATCTTCAGTATCTTCCATGTAATTGCCCGGTTTGTTCTGCTCATACTGCATCGGAGATAAAATCCGCTTCCAACTCTAAAGAATTACTGGCAAGACACAATTTGTATGTGACATTTGCAGAAATTCGCAATATCAAGCAGGCAATAAGGGAAGGTAATTTGTTAGAGCTTGTGGAACAGCGGTGCAGGAGCCATCCCTCAATGCTGTCGGCCCTTAAAAGATTGTACAATTACAGTCCCTGGCTTGAAAGACTTGATCCGTTTTCCAAATCCACTTTCTTTTATACCGGCCCCGAGTCCACAAAAAGACCGGAAGTTGCACGATTTGAAGAAAGAATTGGCCGCTTTAACCTGGATGGTAAAATTCTCATACGGTCAAAGTCTGTGAAAGGTGAAGGAAATTATGATCATGTCCTGAATTTCAAGCCTCCGTTTGGAGCATATCCCGTTGAACTCTCTGAAGTATATCCTTTCAATGCGGAAATCCCTGACGAAATGGATCCAGCTGCAATAGGTGTGGCGTTACAAAATGTAATAGAACTTATTAATAAAAACAAGAATGGATTATTCTACTTGAATCTCCCAAAACAGTACAGTTTTCATCCACTTTATGAAGATCTCAAGAAGAATGCCATTTCTTTAGATGAAATGCCCAATGAAAATCTTAAACTAAACTGACAGAAATCACGGATTTGAATCTAATCCCGGGTGATTTACTTGGTATCTACAACTGGATCGAAGTCCCGCAACCCTTATCTGGAACTACTCAGGCCTGAAATAGCTGATATGGACCTTGCCCTGCCGGCAGCAAGTGCATTGCTTGCATCATATATATATGCCGGAAGCCTACCTTCGGTTTTACCTTTCATTATTGCAATTATTGGCGGTTATGCTGCGATAACAAGTTCTTATGTGTTCAATGACTGCTGTGATATTGATATAGATAGGATTAACCTGCCTGAAAGGCCCATCGCATCTTCCACTCTCACGCAGGAACAGGGGTTCAAATATGCCTTTGTTCTTGTAGTTATTGCATCAATAGCAGCCCTGTACCTGAATCCCGAGTCTTTTGTAGTACTTGTGATAGCAGTTAGTACTATAAGCATATATTCAAAATTTGCTAAAAGATCTACCTACTTAAGTTTTGTACCAGTGGGTATTGCATACGGGCTTGTACCGATTGGTATTTGGCTTGCTTTTGATCCTGCGGGAATTCTAAAAGGTGCGGACACTTCTATTCTTCCCCTGCCCGGGATTTTCCTGGGAATTATGATGTGTGTAACCGATTGGGGATTTACTCTTTCCGGTGTATCCAGGGATGTGGAAGGTGATCGTGCTAAAGGTGCGCCTACATTCCCTGTAGTATTTGGTGTGTCTGCAACATCTAAATTGGTTACTGCCTGTTGGATTATAGGTGTAATTTCTTCCCTCATAATAGGTTGGACGGCACAACTTGGTCCTATTTTCTTCACAGGGGCAATTCTTGCGGGGATATGGATGATTATCCAGTCCCTTGATTTTATCAAAAATCCTCTGCCTGAAAGAGGAGGAATGCTTTTCCTTCAGGGTTCTCGCTACAGGGGCGTAATGTTTGGCTCTCTGATAATTGATGTAATTCTGTCTATAGTTTCTGAGGGTTATGTGAATATTCTATGGTGATTTATAATGGATGCTGATGTCATTGTAGTCGGTGCTTCCCCTGCCGGTTTAGCTGCTTCCAGGGTAGCATCAGAGCAGGGTTTGGATGTCCTTTTAATGGACAAACAAGACGTATTGGGTGAAAACACACATCCTGCTAATACTTTTTTTAAAGGAATGTTTGACAGGGCCGGGGAAACTGTGGATAGTTCATATATCCTCAAAAATTTAAGAGGTGCTAACATTGTTGCCCCTTCCGGCTCCTACGTGGAAGTCGAAAGTCCCGCTTATTTTCTGGACCGCCCTGCATTTGACCGACACTACATCCAGAAAACCAGAGATTCAGGTGTTGATATTGCAACGTCAGTTGAAGCATATAATGTATTGAAAAATGATGAAGGTGTTTCTGTGAGTACTTCGCAGGGCACCTTCGATTCAAAGCTTGTAATCATCTCAGATGGGATCAATTCCAAACTCGCTTCTCTTTGTGGCCTTTCTGCAATGAAACATCCGGATGACATAGGTTGGGCTATGGAGGCAGAGGTAGAAGGCGACGGGATCGGTGAGCCGGACATGTTTGAATATTTCGTCGGAAGTGTGGCTCCCGGGTGGAAATCAACTTATTCTCCCTGTGGAGGCGACAGGGCAACCCTGGGTGTCTATGTAAGAAGGCATGGTAGGGATGTATCTTCCTTTTTTGATAGGTGGGTGGATAAATTCAAGCGTATGAAGGGTTTGTCAAATTTAAACATAGGTGAAGTAAAAACTGGAGGAGATCCTATCGCTACTATTCCCAACCAGATGGTTACTGATGGTATTATGCTTACAGGAGGCGCATCCGGACAATCCGGCATTGGCTATTCCATACACGGTGGCAAGATGTGTGGAAAAGTTGCTGCTGAAAGTATACAGGAGGCAAATACTTCCTCACGTTTCCTCTCCCGTTATTCACGTATGTGGGCAAAGGAATATAGGACAGAATATTATTTGGGCAGAATGGCTCTTGAAACTCTCCGTAAAATGGATGATAGCGAGATTAACAACATTATGGAAGTTTTCAAACAGGAGGACCTATCCTTCCTTCAGGGTTCATCTCTTCAAAAAGCATTACAGGTCTCTCTTTTCATGCTTAAAAAGAAACCTTCATCACTTCTTGGATTCAGTGCTTTCCTGAGAAACAGGTGATGTGTGGTATCATGAAATACGATTTTTATACAAATCCTTTCTTCAAGGTTTATGCTACTGTTGAAAACGGATATGTCAATATGCATACTTCAGGTCTTGCATCAAAAGCAGTAAAACCGCTGCTATCAGATATGCTTGAGATGTTCGATGGTTCCAAACCGGCTTTTGTAAATGGTGAATCTCTTGTATTTTCCACCTGGATGCCTCCAATCCCAGGAAAGGCTTTTGACAGGCTGGTTTACAGTCAGATGGGGTATATGAGGGGAAAAATGGTTCCTGAACAGGTGACAATTTCTATCACTGAAGAATGTCCCAACAGGTGTCTGCATTGTGCATTGCCTGATACAAATAACAGGACATCTCTCTCCCCTGAAATTGTAAGAAATGCTATCGACCAGTGTCTGGAAATGGGTTCGACTTTAATTATTTTTGATGGGGGCGAACCTCTGTTATATAAAGGGCTTGAAGATCTCATTAATTATGTTGATAATGAGAAGGCAATAAGCGGTATGTTTACTTCCGGGGTAGGTCTGGATTTTGCAAAAGCCCTGGCATTAAAAGAAGCAGGCCTGAATATGCTCAGTGTCAGTCTGGACAGTGCATGTGAAGTAAACCATGACAGGATGCGTGGCAGGACAGGTGTTTACAGGGCTGCGATATCTGCTATAGAGAATGCCCTTGATGTCGGATTAATGGTAAATATCTATGTTGTAATTTCTCCTTCTAATATCGATGAGCTGGATGATTTCTACCAACTTGCAAAGGACATGGGTGTACATGAGATCACCTTTTTTGAGATCGTACCCACTGGTCGATGGTTAGATCATAAGGAGGAGCTTCTCTCATCCAGGGACATGCAAAAATTCAATGATTTTATTGCCCGTTCAAACAACATGAGTGGCCCTCGTATATTTTCGGTACCTCATGTATTGCGTAAAATGGGATGCTTTGCGGGTAAAAAATGGTTGCATATTACTCCTGAAGGAAATGTCAGTCCATGTGCATGCATACCAATTTCGGTAGGTAACATACATGAAGAAAAAATAAATAAAATATGGGATAGAATCCGGAATGATTCTGTCTATAAAGCAAAAACCTGCCTTATGCGGGATGATAATTACAGAAATCAATACGTCCTGAAATAATATATAAAATATAATCAGGGATTCCCCTGATCATTATTTTCATTGTTATAGAAGACCGGACTTCTGAAGGGTCATAAGGTTTTCTGTAGTAAGCTTCTCACCGGATTTGAACTTATCAAATATATCCTCAGCATCCTTACGTACTTCTTCCATATCTGCGCCTTTCCTGCCACCGTCTTTCTTCTTGAGTTTGCGAAGTTCTTTGTCAATATCCCGGATTTCCTTCTGAGCTGCAATGAAAGCCTTGTGCTGTTCATCTGCTTTTTCCTGGATTTGAACAAACTCTTTATGTGCAGTATCGGATTCCGCGCGTATCTTATCTGCTTCTTTGAAAGTGGTAATCATCTTGTCATGATATTCCTGAGCTTTCTGAGCATATTCAGAAAGGGTTGAATGGTATCCGGAAGCCTCTTCCCTGATTTCCTGTGCTTCCGTAAGCAGATCATTTAGCTCAGTGTTACTTTCAATTTGCTTTTTCTTTGTATCGTAAAGTTTCCGGAGTTCGGATATCTTGTTGACCAGTTCTTTTTCTTTTGATGGTGTAAGCACTTCGGTCTGCTGTGAGAATTCCAGCCTGTCGATATCCTTGCGAATCTCTTTCAGGGATGGTCCTGTAAGATTGTTGGCACTTCTGAGCTCATCAACTTTTCCAAAAAGTTCATTTGCCTTTTCATTGGTCTTATCACGAAGGTCCTTAAATTCCTGGACTTTTTCGTTGTTTTCATCACGGAGTTTTTTGTATTCCTGTGCTTCATTGATAAGATCTTTGGTCTTTTTGTTGAGCTCATTGCGGTTTGATGCAAGTGTACTTGCCTGTGCATTAAGTTCATTACGTTTATTTTTGTTTTCTTCAGAGGTTTCCCTCAGATCTTTCCTTTTGTCTTTCAGTTCTTTTTGCATGTTCGATTTATCCTCCCGGTCCAGCAAATGTAGCTGGCATTTCATGCATTTCTAATGCACGATACTTCAGGATCCACTTTATTGTAGTGAATCAATCACGGAGATTAAGGCCCTAAGGTCCTTCTTCGAAATTATGACATCTGCATGTTGATGGAGAATTGGTTTTGGATTGAATGCAATTGAATAACCTGCTCTCTTAAATATACAGACATCATTTGCCCCATCTCCTACCACGATACAATCTTCAGGTAGGAAGCCATTCTTTCTGGCAATTTCTTCAAAGGAAACTTCCTTTGAAAGGTTTTGTGTCATAGGGCCAGACACTACACCTGTCAGATATCCATTTTTAACCTCTAGAGTGTTGGCATATACGTAATCGATGTTGAGTAATTTTGCAACCCTGTCAGAGGAAAGAGTAAATCCTCCGGATAACATTGCAGTTTTGTATCCAAGGGATTGTACATGCTCAAGGAGTTCTTTTGCACCAGGCATTAGTTCGATCTTTTCAACCGCTTCCTTTGCCTTTGTTATTTCCAGACCTTTAAGGAGTTTCACTCTTTCCAGAAGAGCCAGATGGTAATCGAGTTCTCCTCTCATTGTGCGATCTGTAATATGTGCAACTTTGTCTGCCACTCCTGCAGCAAGTGCAAGTTCATCGATACACTCAGCATCTATTAGGGTGCTGTCCATATCAAAAATAATCAGTTTAGAAAATTTTCTGTTAGAATTGCTGGCTAAAGTCACTTCATCAAACCTGATCATTTGAGATAATAATAGAGGTATGTAGGAAATATGGCTGTAGATTAGTCACATTGCTTTTAACTTTTTCGGATAAAAAGATCTGCTATTCCCCATCTTGTTTAACAATTTAGTACTGTTATGTGTAATTCCAAAAATAATATATGCTACGTAGTTATTTTCCCTCTGTGATTATATGGTAAAAGTAGGATTTATCAAATTGGGTAACCTGGGTATGAGCCAGGTCATTGACCTTGTACAGGATGAAATCGCAGCCAGGGAAGGGATCAGCACCCGCGTGTTTGGTACTGGCCCCAAAATGGACAAGGAAACAGCAGCTTCTACTGAAGAATTGAAGGCATGGGATCCTGATTTTGTTGTAATGATCAGCCCCAATGCAAGTGCACCGGGCCCCAAATCTGCCCGTGAGTTATGGAATGACTATCCATGTATTGTCGTCTCTGACGGCCCTACCAAGAAAGATGACAGACAGGCTCTTGAGGATGCAGGTTTCGGTTACATTATAATGACCGTTGATCCTCTTATCGGTGCCAAGACAGAGTTCTTGGATGCTGTTGAAATGGCCTCCTTTAACTCTGATGCAATGAAGGTCCTTTCCACATGTGGTGTTGTCAGGCTTCTTCAGGAAGAACTGGATGCAGTAACTGCTCAGGTCGATGAAGGCAAATCCGGTGCAGACCTTGAACTTCCACACATTCTTGCAAAACCACAGAAATGCATTGAACGTGCAGGTTTCAATAATCCTTATGCTAAAGCAAAAGGGCTTGCAGCACTCCATATGGCAAGTAAGGTTGCTGAAGTCAACATGCCAGCCTGCTTCATCCTTAAAGAGATTGAAGATGTTGCTCTTACTGCAGCAACAGGCCATGAACTCATGCGTGCAGCCGCACAGCTTGCAATTGAAGCCAGGGAAATTGAGAAAGCCAACGATTCTGTGTTCAGGCAGCCTCATTCTAAGAAAGGTGTCCAGCTTCAGAAAACAAAACTTTATGAGAAACCACAGAAAGTGTAAACTCACTTTCTTTTCTCATTTTTAAGACATGGATTCACTGACAATTGTTATCATTGCACTACTTTTCTTTGCACTGGCAGTGCTTTTAACAGCCTTTTTCTTAAAATCTGCGATATTGATGTCACACCAGCAAAAAGAAGATATAAACCTGAAAGAAAAGAAATTATAATTTCTATATGTTTCATTTCGGGCAGGACTTATCTATTAGTATAAACATATACTATGCTAGTTGGTATAGTTTATATTAGATTTCTAAACGCAGGTGGTTTTTTTGTCGGAAACAGATTACAAAAGTGATGTACATATTATCACAGAGAAGGTAAAATCCGAAGAGCCTATTTTAATTGAAGGGTTCCCTGGTATCGGGCTTGTGGGTAATATTGCAAGTCAGCAAATAATTGAAGAACTTGATATGGAGTATATAGGTTCCATTGAATCCCGTTATTTCCCTCCTATAGCAGTGCTTTATGAGGGAGTAATCAACATGCCTGTAAGGATATATGAAAATCCGGATCTCAATCTTATAATGGTTGTGTCGGATATACCCATCAATCCTTCTGTTTCTTATGATGTAAGTAAGGCCCTTGTTGACTGGGCTCAGTCGGTAAATGTAAAGGAAATTATTTCAATTGCTGGAATTGCTACCGCGAGTGAAGAACCCCTTGTATTCGGTGCTGCTACAACTGAGGAGATGCTGGAGCGCATAAAAGAAAAAGTGGAAATCTTCCAGATGGGTACAATATCGGGTATATCCGGCAGTATTATGGCTGAATGCTTTATGCGTAAACTTCCTGCTATCAGTCTGCTGGGGGCTACACAAACCCAGAATCCGGATCCAAGAGCCGCTGCAGCTGTAATAAAGATATTAAATGACCTGTGCGATTACTCAATAGATACGGAAAGCCTGATCGAGCAGGCCGAAAAAATAGAAGTTGAGATGCAGAAACTTGCAGAAGATGTGCGGACCACGGAACAGCCTTCTTCCACCAGAAAAGAGTTCCCGATGTATGGGTGATATAAATGGAATATGTTGCTTTAACCGGAATCTCTTACGATGTAGTTACAGATCTTAAGAATCATGGCCTAAGGACGATTGAGATTAGAAGTCCTCATAATTTTTTCACGACACTGAATCTGAACGTAGGAGAAAATATTTTCCTTACTTCCACAAGTACACAGGATTTGACTGCAGGCACAAAGGGTATTATTGTAAAACTGATGCAGCATCAGGTTTCTACACATCGTATAATTAACGGTACGGATAATTTTTACGAGGAAAGAGAAATGACCATGATACGTATCCAGCTGCAATCTAAATGTGTGGCAAGGGTGAGGAAAGTGCTTTCCAACCAGATAGGGCAGATTACCCTTGTTGATGCCGAAGAAATGTCCTTCTATGATGCCCGTTGATCAATCAAAGGTATCCGGGATTATTCCCAGTGCCTTTTCTACTTTTTCCAGCATGTCATAGCGTATTCCTATAGGTACTTCTTCGCTACTATACTTGCTGTGTTTTCTGGACCCCTTGCAGCCAAAAGACAGGGCTATTCCTTTATTAAGGGTCCCTGCTACACAATCACTACATACAGAAGCTGCGCCGATTGTTTGAATATCCGCTGGAGTTCCATTGTAATAGGCCATCGCCTGGATGATTCGCATTGCTTTTTCCGGTTTCAGATACAAAATACAAAGATCAAATTTTGTGTTGTTTTTTGAAAGAGGTTCGATTTTCAAAGTCCCGTATTTTTTTTCCAGCCGGCAGAGGGAAAGGACCGCATTTTTTGCGATATCGTATGATGCGTATCTACCGGAATTGAAATAATATTCAGCCGGAGGCTCACTGCTTTTGCCAAGGATGAATTTGCCGACTCTGCATCTTTGTGCCGCAATCAAGAATTGTTTCCCATTTCTTGCATCGGTAATAATTTCGCAGAAGAGTTTCTCCGATACTTCCCCCGTCGTATTGTTCTGGAAAGTAATACAAACCGGACTTCCTTTATCCATAATACCCTTTATGTTTTTCATCCAATCATGAACCATTGCTTGTACCCCATTTCTTTTTCTCTTCTCCTGCACATCGATGAGCAAGCCTTAAGGGTTCAGGCATCTTGTTTCCTTGCAGGCACTTTTTTGTGATCTCCAGACAACTTCTGATGGATGTAAGATGTCCGACTGTAATTACGATTGGTTTTGTTTCGGGCAATACTTTAAGGAGCCAACCCATTTGTTTTCTTCCGTGATACAATGGCTGGACTTCTTTTTCTTTTTGTGGTATTTTTGCCCTGCCGCAAAAGATTCTTTTTGTAATTCCGATTGTGGGTTTATCCAGGACCACTCCAATATGAGATGCAAACCCGGCGTTTGCAGGATGGGTGATACCACAGGCATTAATCATAAGCAGGTCCGATTTATGGCTTGGTAGGCTCTTATTGTCCCCTCTCCCTCACGAAATGAAAAAAATCCCGGTATATAAGGAAAACTTATCTTTCCAATATGAATTGTCCTTTCTACGAATTCCATTGTGGGGTATTCCAGTACGACAATACAACATATCACCAGATCTTTGAAATAGGTACAGTCCGCACCCCCGATAAGTTTGATACTTTCAAAACCATCAGTTGTGACAACCTGTCTGCCTATTTCTTCCTGAAGACTTCTGAACCACTATAGAGCGGGATCTGGCAACTTTTTCATGAAATTTCTGTTTTTATCGTGGTAAACACAGGTCCCCGTATGTCTATTTTCTTGTTTTTTCCGGTCACGTAACGCTGGGCAATGGGGGAGAGTTTAATGTTGATTTCTGCAGGTGTCTTTATTATTCGTGCACGTGTCTGGATTTCAGTATCGCCTTTTGCAACAGCATCTTCGACCTCGCTTGCTGCCTTTGCTGCCAGTGCTTCGATAAACCTGACACCTGTCCTTGCTGAATGGTTGGAAAATGCTTTTTTCCATTTTTTATTATTTGGCAATCCCAGGATATCATTATTGTAAATCACAATTTCATTAAAAGCAGCCGGGCCACAGAGTTTAGTGTCTTCTTCTGGTTCAATGACTGAAACCTTTACATTGTGCCCTTCAATTTCTCCTTCCCATGCAGGGAACTCGCAGGGGCTGGGTTTGGATGCATGGGCCTCACACTGCTTAACAACGGCTTCGAATATTTCCCTGCCCTGGGATGTTTCGGGTATCATGTCAATTTCGACATGTCTGGCAAGTTCGCTGTCGGACATCTCCCATTCAGAGTACAATTCCATCTGTGGATAGCTCATGCCCCGCAGATCAGTGGCCTCATGGATGATCATGGCAAGCCTTTCAACTCCAAGGCCCAGATTCATCACTGGATAGGGAATATCATATTTTGAAAGAGGTATCGGGGAATATATTCCAAAAGTAGCAATTTCTACCCATCCATCCGAATATTTGGTATTGGAATCTACAAGTTTTGGGTGGTATGCAAATACCTCGATCTGGGTATCTGGACTGTAATATTTACTGCGTTTTTCATCGGGCCTGAACTGGAATTTCTCAAAACCAAACTGTGACAACAGGGCCTGGGCAACAGCTTTTCCGTGATCTACGGTCACATCCTCGTCCATGATTACACAGGATGCTGAATAATAGGTCATAAGCCTGGCCGCATCTTCCTGTTGTTCCCGGCGGAAACACCTGTCGATGGAGAACAAATTGAATGGTGGTTCACGGCGCTTTAGAATCTCTGAGAGGCTGATGAACCAGCCGGAGGTCATATGGCTGCGCAGGGTGCGTTTGCCTGCTTTGGGTGTTAATTCTTTAAATTCCGGGAACACCTGATCTATGACTTCGACTATGAGGGAATCTGACACGTCCAGTTTTGCGGCCATTTCAGGGACAAGATCATCTCCTTCAATCTCCCCTTTCTTATAGGAGTGCAGGACCTTCCGTATCATATCAATGTCTTCTGTGGAAAGGTCTCCCAGCATTTCTTTTATTTTAGATATGCGCTCATCGGATATACCGGCATTTGGTCGGGGAAGTCCTGCCAGGTAGAAACATCTGTCAAGTACGGCCAGCGCTTCATTTCCGAATTGTTTGTGCACTTCCTGTTCATCAACAATGATGGGATTCATCATTTCCTCAAAACCCATGCGAAGATAGGCTTCCCTTAGTTTTGCAATAGTATCATAAACAGGATGAGGTTTACCATAGTTGATTGATGTTATGGGGTAGCGTTCATTGAACAGGGGCTTTTTTACATATTTTGCGCTATCTTTCCAGGCCCTGTCAAAATCTTCGCTGGCATCTTCTCTTATTTTATCAGGATTGAATTTCATATGAGTTCCCTTTTAAATTTGCTTTATTTCCTGCGAACTTGTCATTAATTTCTGGAATTTATATTGCTGTAATGCATGTGTCAGATCTCCCCTGGTTTTTTCATTCAGGGATCTGAGTACATCCGTGTGCCGCCTGAGATTTGCGGTAATTACATCGGGGTAATCAAACATGATCAAAAGTGAATAAATGTTATCCATTATCTGTAAATATTTTTCCCCCTCTGCAGGCTTGTCTTCTCTTATCAGATCAAGTACATGCCTTCTCAATTCGCCACCTGCCTCTGCCAGGCCATTAAGGTAGGCTGAATCTTCGACTTCCATATGTTGAGGAGTTGGCAATTCTTCGAGTGTCTTATTTTCACATAGTAAAGAATAGGTGATAATACATTCCGCATATTCCTGCTGTGCCTGGCCCACAGGTCCTTTGTAATAGATTTCAGGGTATTTTCCCAGGGTTTCATTCATTTCCCGGAGATAATTATGAGCAGTCAGGAGATTCTTTTCGACAGTATCCCTGTCTTTGCGATGAATGGCGATAGTAGTTGTGCGGCACGCTCTTACAAGTTTACGTGACAGGGCCAGACCCTTTTCCCGTGCAGCATCCTTTTCTTCAAAATTTCCAATAAGGATGCCGGTAATAGTATCCATGTTTCTTGGAAATGATCCAGATATTAAAAAAGATACCTGGTGAATTATTCATCCACAGGTATTGTTTCAAGCTGACTTGCTACATTCCAGATTAATGTACGGGTATGGAGGGGAATGTTTGGGTCATTGCTGATGTCTTCAAGAATGGATATACTTGAAGAAGCCCTCAGGAAAAGGGCTTCACTGTCATCGTTTAATTTTTCCACAACTTCGGTTGCGGAGCGCCTGATATTTCTTGGGACTGAATTATCGTTTGCTATGTGCTCCAGTACCTGTGTGCATTGCTCTATAACATCTTTAGTATTAACAGACAGCATTTTGATCACCTTGAATTAATTAGGGACATAAAATAAGGGTTAGTTCTGTATGTCTAACTAATAATCTCATATAAAAACTTACCCGTTTGCTTGAATATTACCTTATGGAAGTAGTTGGTTCGATTCAGTCAGATTTAAATTGCTGGGTGGACTATTACCTCTTTGTACTGAATGTTGTATTCAGGTTACATATTATTCTTTTAGTTGTGATGTGATAATAATGGGAAGAAATGATGACGATGCTAAAGTAAGAAGAATTTCCAAATTGCTTGAGCTTGGTGGCACAATGCTTGCACAACATTGTGATACTTGTGGCTCTCCTTTATTCCGTTATCAGGGCCAGGTTCTATGTCCTCTATGTAACGTTGCAGAAGAGGGGGAAGAGGCCCAGGATGAAAATGTAGAGGAAATTATCCCTTCGGTTGAAACAGAAGTATCCACAGGGAAAAAAGAGGAGTTTGAAACAGAACCTGTTGAAAGCAAACCAACAGTTGCTTCATCGCAACCCAGCACCAACCTTCAGGAACCGGTGTCCGATGCATTGCATGCTGAAAAAAAAGAAGCAGGCTCCCTTGAGCAATTGATTGAATCTAAACTTGTTGAAATAGCAAAAAATATTCAATCAGAATCAGATCCCCGGCGTGTAGAAGATGCTTTTGATCTTATCGAGAGAGGAATGAATATTTTGGAAAGGATAAGACACAAATCCTGATCTTATCCTTTATATTCGCTACAAACTACTTCTCTTATACGTGCAGCGGTTTTAGGGCCAATGAGTTTCACTTCCCTGAGTTCTTCTTCGCAAGCCTGCATTACGGCTTCCACTGATCCAAAATGTTCTAGCAGGTTGCGTGCTGCCTGTGGTCCAAGCTGGGGTATTGCGGATACAATATATTCCTGCTGCTTTGAAAGGATTGGAGCAGCTTTTTTCCCGTGGGGATTGATAGGTTTTTTATCCTTTCCTTGCTGCTTTTTAGCGATCTGGAGTATGAGGGCTGCTGTTTCCTCTGTGTCTCTGGTATGGAGGATAGTTGTTTCAAAATCCATTGATATTGATAACATTGCACCGTAAATGGAAGATGGATTGATACGCCGGGCGTTGAATAGTCCTTCTCCTTCGATAATCAGGATGGTTTTTTCATAAGTGCGTGTCAGGTTTGATATCTGCTCGAAGAGCTTGCCCTCAATAAGTGAATTCACGAAATCCCCGGTTTCCTTCCTCTCTATAGCGACATTCTCACTGACAACGTAATCTCCCACTTCGAGGGTTTTTACACTAAGGGATGCACCTGCTTTTTGTAGATTGCGTGTTACAGTACTGCGTATCTCTCTTTGATCCGCCACGACTTCCGGTCCGTTTTTATCTGCAGGTTCCTCACTGTTGTCGAAATCTTCAAGACTGCGCTGCTTTTCTTTTATGAAAGGATTTTCTTGTTCATCTGTGGATAGTGTTTCTTGGAGTTGTTTGATATTCCCCTGCATCTTCTTTTCCCGGTTTGCACTGCTCCAGTAGTAGCCTTCATCCCGGGTTCCCTTTGTTACCAGAACCACAACCCTGCCTGCATGTTTGCGCCCGGTTCTCCCCTTTCTCTGGATACTGCGTATTTCCGAGGGGATTGGTTCATAAAAAACAACCAGGTCTGTTGCAGGTATATCCAGTCCCTCTTCAGCAACGGAAGTTGCAACAAGTACATTGAAGTTTCCCTGTTTGAAATGATCGATAATTTCGACCTGTTGTTTCTGGGTTAGGCCTTTGTCTTTGTATTTTGAACTCTGGCCTACAAATTTCACTGGATTTATATCTTCAATCTCCGATAGTGCATCTGTTACCATTTCTGCTGTATCCCTGAAATTGGTAAAAACGATAACTCTTGAATCTGGATTGGAGATTAATTCTTCTTTTACAATGTTACACACTGTCTCAAATTTGGGATGCTCTGCACCGCACTCTTTAAGACGATGGGATAATTGCCTCATGAACAGGTCTTCCATGAGTCTTTTAGAAGCTTTACTTGCTCCCTTTGTACAGGCTTCCCTCTCCAGGCGGTCCACATATTTGGCAAGAGCTCCTACTCCCTGGGTTTCGATGACTTCGATTGCATGGCCGGCTTTGAGGATTTCTGCCATGAGGGATATGGAACTGTATACGGAAGGGTCAGGGTTTCCACTTCTGAGTTGGCCCTGCATTTTTTTCTGAAGTCCCAGTAGTTCCTTTTTTGAGGTTTTTTTACCGTAGGGAAGTCTGTATCCAACTTCATCCATTTTTTGTATCCTGTCTTCCAGGACTTTATCGAGCAAATTCTTGAGACTTTGCATTTCATCGGGCAATTTTAAGTGAACCCATTCAACTTGCTTATGGTGGATATAAGGGGCAACATCAGAATCATCTTCTGTTTTGACTGCCACTTTTTCGATATGCAGACTTTCGCAGACCTCTGCTATCTTTTCATCTGAGCTTCCCGGGCTTGCGGTAATTGCCAGACACAGGGGTTCTTTTGCCTGGTTGAAGTATTCCTCTGCAATGTAGGTATATGAATAGTTTCCAACAGCACGGTGTGCTTCATCGAATGTTATGTGGGCCACGTCCCGAAGACTGATCCTTTTTGTGAGCAGGTCGTTCTCGATAACCTGGGGCGTGGATACTATTACCCTACCTCTTTCCCACATATTTTCTCTCTTTGCAGGAGGAAGATTTCCCGTAAATGTCATCACTTCTTCAGGTTCCAGGTTTAACATCTGGCTAAAAAAAGCTGCGTGTTGTTCGACCAGTGGTTTTGTGGGTGATAACATCACCACCTTTTTTCCCGTAGCCTCCAGTCTTGACGCCATGACAAGCAGAGCTACTATTGTTTTGCCCAGTCCTGTGGGAAGGACTACCAGTGTAGAGGAAGATAGTGCTTTGCCTGCCAGGTCAAGCTGGTAGAGACGTTGTTCGACAGAATCGGGTTTAATCAGGGGATGTTGTATGTATTTTACCATATTACCCTTTACTTATCTTTAAAGGGAAATAACAAATAATTTTTATTAATAGCTTAGCACTGCGGATTGAAAGTATTAGAGGGGCCTTCCGGCCTCCTCAAACGCCATCTGTCCATTGATTAATTTCTTCAGGTTTTCTTCAAGATTGCTCACAGGGGTGCGAACCTGGTTCATGGTATCTCTCTGACGAATTGTAACGGTATTATCTTCAAGGGTGTCGTAGTCAATAGTTACCGAATATGGAGTACCTATTTCGTCATTCCTGCGGTATCTTCTTCCGATGGTTCCCGAATCATCATAAGCCACCATCAATCCCATGTCCTTGAGGTTACTTACGATCTGCCTGCCTTTACTGACCAGTTCATCACTGTTTTTCATCAGTGGCAGGACTGCTACCTGAATTGGAGCTATTTCGCTCTTAAATTTGAGAAGAATACGCTCTTCTTCCTTTTCTTCTTCAGCTGTAGGGGCCATTTCGGTTTCATAAGCATGTTCCAGTAATGTGTAGAATATCCTGTCGATTCCGTAGGAAGGTTCGATCACGTGGGGTACTACAGTTTCACCGCTTATTTTTTCTTCCACTTCTTCAGCTGAAACAACGTCTTTTGGTACTGAAACTTCCTCACCGTTGACTACTACATTTATATCGCCATCTTTTTCAAGTTCTTCAGGCCCGAGTTGTTTGAGGGCTTCTGCAACATCCTTTGCTTTTTTCCGGAATAAAGGCCCTAGTTTTCCCATGTCCGGTTTTACAGCAAATTTTTTCACCATTTTAGGTTCATCATATTCTATATAGACCGCCAGCTCGTTTTTGCTCATTTTTGTATGGGCATTCAGGTCATAGTCAGTCCGATCGGCAATACCTACTGTTTCTATCCATCCAAAACGAGCTGTTTTGATTTCGCCATCCCAGCAATCGATTGCATAATGTGCCATCTCATCTTTCTTATGCTGGCGGAATCTCAGTTTGTCGGGAGATATACCAATACGTTTGAGGAAACGGTTGGTAAGAGCAATATGATAGGCAAGGAATTCGTGGGCAATGATATTGTTGTCAATTGCTTCCCGAATTGTCATTTCTTCCAGTTCCCCTCTTTTTTGGGCTTCATCGGAGTAAAGTATTATCAGGTCATTTTCAACTGCAGCAATTTCAGGATGGGTTTTTTCTTCCGGATGGGTGAATATTTCAGCCTCAGCCTGGGTAAATTCCCTGAGTCTTATGACACCCTGTCGCGGGGATATCTCATTACGGTATGATTTACCGATCTGGGTTACACCGAAGGGCAGTTTTTCCCTGTAATAACGTGCCAGCCTCTGGAAATCAATAAAGATTCCCTGGGCTGTTTCCGGACGCAGGTATCCGGGTCTGCCATTACCGGGTCCTATGCTCGTCTCAAACATTAGGTTAAACTCCCTGGCCTTTCCGAGTTTTCCCTCACATTCCGGGCAGCAAATATCATATTTGCTGATCATTTCATCTACTTCTTCATTGGTCAACGCATCCGCAACTGCTACATAGTCTTCAATCAGGTGATCTGCCCGGAATGCCTCTTTGCATTGTTCACATTCACACAGAGGGTCGGAGAACCCTCCTACATGACCCGAAGCTACGAATATGTCCTCAATACCTATGGTAGGAGTTTCGATTTCCATGAAGCCTTCCCGGACAACATAGAATTGCCTCCATATGTTCTCTATTCTGCGTTTCAGGGTACTTCCCAGAGGTCCGTAGTCATAGAATCCGGCAGTACCTCCATATAATTCAAAAGAGTTCCACAGGAATCCACGTCTTTTTGCCAGTTCGATAACCTGCTCATATTTGTCCATAATTTAATCCTCGATAAATGGTATAATATCAATGAAAGTGATCTCATTCTCCATATTTCCATGACATTTAATTCTATCGAACTATTTCAAAATTGCACGATAATTATGAACAATTAAAATCCAATAACATTTGCTCATTATGGGGAATGTGTGTGATCTGTCAATATTTTTAGATCAGAGCCATTTATATATATAGTTTATAATTTCTCATCATTATGATGATATTATCAAAAAAGTATTTATAGGGGACTGTATATACACTTTATTAGGCAAGACCATTTTCATATCGTACCACCACCACCTAACATATCTTCATTTGGCCATACCACTTACATGGTCTTGCTCTCTTCTTTTCAAATTTTATCGATTAAGGACTTCTTCTACAGTTTCTCCCCCATGTACAATGCGGGATATTTTAGATACAGTAACAACCGGGTTTTCCGACTGGAATACATTTCTGCCGATTGCAACACCTCTGCCTCCAGCCTCCAGTGAATCATGTATCATTTGAAGAAGATCTTCTTCGGTTTCCATCTGGGGGCCGCCTGCTATAACAACTGGTACCGGGCAGCCTTCCACGACTTCTTTGAATGAATCAATATCTCCTGTGTAATTTGTTTTTACGATATCTGCTCCCAGCTCGGCACCAACTCTTGCAGCATGTTTCACATAATCTGCATCATGTTCTGATGCTACGCGAGGTCCCCGGGGGTACATCATTGCCAGAAGTGGAATTCCCCATTCATCACAACCTTTTGCGATTCTTCCAAGATCCTGCAACATCTTTGCTTCATCATCTGCACCTATATTTATGTGGACTGATACTGCATCAGCGCCCACTTTTATGGCTTCTTCAATGGTTGTAACCAGTACCTTGTGATTTGGGTCCGGGCCAAGGGATGTTGAGCCGGAAAGATGAATTATCAATCCCACATCCTTTCCATATCCCCTGTGGCCGTATTTGGGAAGACCCATATGGCCCAATACTGCGTTTGCACCACCTTCAGCGACTTTATTTACAGTATCAGGCATATCTGTCAGTCCTCTTAGAGGCCCGGCCCCGACTCCGTGGTCCATTGGTATTATTATTGCGTTTTGTGTATTACGATCGAATATGCGTTCGATCCTTACGGATTTGCCGATTTCACTCATGTGTACTCTCCTGTACATATATGTACGTGTGTTTTATAAAAAATTATTGTAAGCAGGTATTCTCATTTTGGTATTTGCCATTGTATCCTTCATTAACTTCTGTGTGCAGAGTATAAAATACAAGTTGTATCAGACGCGCATTTTTCTGCAGTTTCAGGCCATTGGGGCTATACACAACAAGTAAACATTCGCTTCTTCCCCGGTACCCGGCATCCCATACAGCGGTTTCCAGAGTCGCTCCGGCACGTATCAGGCTTGACCTTGGTGTTGCAAGTGCTGCAAGCGTTTTGGGGATATTAACGATTTCATTAAAGACAATTTTATATATACCCTTTTCAAGATCAATCCATTCTTCCTCGAAATCAAGAGGTATGCTTTCAGGAATTTGCCTTTTTGAATTATCAAAATCTATTGTACCTTTTCCATTTATTCTGTGCACACTCTCAAGTGTAAGTTCGATACCATTGGGTTGCACCTGAAGTTCTTTATCCACAAACCCTTCAACAAGAGGCTGCTCTCCCTCCAGGAGTTTGCTTAATTCGTTCCTTGATAGCATCGCCATGTGTTATATACCTCTTTTTTGTATTTCTATTGTAAGGCAGTTTTTTATACCATTCTGTCCCAATATTCAGTAAGGCACTTTGGAAGTGGGGGTACTTTATGTTGAACCTTATTATTCAAACAATTCTGATCATTATTATACTTGTTTCAATATATCTTGTTCGTAATAATAAAACTAAACTCCATTGTCGCATAATGGGGTTTGCTTTGTTTGCACAGCTTTTGTTGACAATATTTTTTATGTATCCTGCTATGTCTGGTGTAAGGTCTACTTATTATTTTAACACGTTTTTCAATATTGAACTGCTTTTCCATCATGGATTGGGCCTTTTTGTCCTTCTTTTGGGCCTTTACGTAGAATTACTTGTTATGGGCAGGGTCAAGGATATTCTCAATAGGTTCATTGCAATGAAACTCATAGCTGCATTATGGTTCCTTTCTTATCTGCTGGGGGTACACATCTATCTTGTGATGTACTATTGAATCTCAGGTTGCTTGAATCTCTTCTAACAAACAACTGCAGACATCTTTTCAAGATAGATGAACCATAGAAACATTAAAATCATTTTAGGTTTATTGGATGCTCAGGTGAAACTAAAATGAGTTCAGAACTACCCCCACAGGTCCAGAACCAGCTGGCACAGTTGCAGCAGGTTCAACAACAGGCCCAGACACTTGCTATGCAAAAAAACCAGATCGAAAGTACACTGAAAGAAACGGAAAACGCTCTTGAAGAACTTGAACAGTTATCCGGCGATGCAGTTGTCTACAGGACTGTTGGGGATATGCAGATACGTACTACCAAGGATGATGCTATTGAAAAACTCAAAGAGAGAAATGAAACTCTTTCCCTGAGATTGCAGTCTATTTCTCGTCAGGAAGAACGCATCTCCAAACGTTTCAACCAGCTTCAGGAACAGGTCAAACAGGCTATGGGTACCCAGGGCGGTTATCAGGCACAGTGAGCCTGACCTGCCTGCCAACTATCATTTGCCGGCACAATTGCGGGTAGTGATAGGTAGAGGTTGAAATGAAAGTAGATGAAGAGGGATTCTACAACAAACTTCTTGACTACCATAATATCCTGTATCTATGTCATCGCAATGCTGATCCCGATGCCATAAGCAGTGCCTTTGCTCTATCTGAAGCTATTGGGGGCAAAGTAGGGCTGGTTGATGGTTGTAATCGTGTTGCTTCTTTGCTGGTTGACAAACTTGAGATTGATGTTGTGGAAGACCCAAACCCCGAAGCCTACGATCTTACGGTTGTAGTAGATACTTCAACAATTGCACAGTTAAATGATATTGAATTATGTCACTATGGCGTGATTGATCACCACGCAACAACCGCTCTTACAGAAAATGCAGCATTTTATCTGCACCGCAATAAAACATCTGTTGCAGAAATAGTTTATGATGTACTGAAATGCATGGGTGCCCCTATTATGAACCGTACCGCTGTGGGGCTCATGACAGGGATTGTGACCGATACCGGACATTTCAAACATGCAACTAGTGATACGTTCCGTACATTTTCTAATATCATTGAAAGTAGTGGTGTTGAATATGCGGAAGTACTGGAGCTGATGGCTTCCACTCCACAGGATGTTTCTATGCGTATTGCCATGCTGAAGACGGCCAATCGTGCGGAAATTGAAAGAGTGGAAAGCTGGCTTGTGGCTACTTCACATGTAAGCTCCTTTGGAGGTTCTGCCTCTTCAATGCTGATCAATATAGGTGCTGATGTTGCATTTGTAGGTACGGTGAAAGAAAACTCTATTCGGGTTAGCGGAAGGGCAAAGCGAGATGCTGTAAATGCCGGAGTAAACCTGGGTCAGATTATGGAAGATGTGAGTGCTGATTACAATGGCACAGGTGGAGGGCATGCAGGTGCTGCGGGTATCGATGTAGTTGCCGATATGGAAGAGATACTTTGGGCCTGCAAACAAAAGGTTATTGAAGTTCTCCGGAACAAGAAGAATCCGTCTAGTTTATAAATCTTAATTTCAAATACCATAGATAATGATGTACTTTGTACATGACAAAATGGCTGTTATGTGATAACATGATCGAATACTGGAACCCACAGATTGAAAGAATGCCCCTTGATGAGCTGGAACAGATTCAGGAGGAGCGGCTGCGCCATCTTGTAGACTATGTCTATACTCACTCTCCTTTTTACAAAAAACGTTTTGATGAAGCCGGAGTGAAACCGGAAGATATCAAGACCCTGGATGATCTGCAAAAACTTCCGTTTACCTATAAACAGGACCTCAGGGACAATTATCCTAAAGGAATGTTTTGTGTACCTGATACTCAGCTTGTACGCTATCATGTTTCTTCAGGTACTACTGGAAAACCTACGGTTGTGGGTTATACCAAAAATGACATTCATGAGTGGGCTAAATCCCTGGGAAGAGCATTAACCTCAATTGGTGTAGGCCGGGGGGATGTCCTTCAGGTAAGTTACGGATACGGCCTTTTTACAGGCGGGCTCGGACTGCATTATGGTGCTGAAGAAGTGGGTTCCACCGTCCTGCCTATTAGTGTTGGTAACACCGATAAACAGCTTGAATTGATGCAGGATCTCGGTACCACAACGCTTGCATGTACTCCTTCTTATTTCCTTTACATGGCAGAAGAAGCAAAGGATAAGGGTATTGACTTCCAGGAGGATACCGGTCTGAAAACCGGTATATTCGGAGCCGAACCCTGGACTGAGGAAATGCGCAAGCGTATGGAAGACGCTACAGGTATCAAGGCTTATGATGTGTTTGGCACCTCTGAACTCAGTGGGCCACTTTTTACTGAATGTACTTGCCAGGACGGAATTCATATCTGGGGCGACCAGTTTATTGTGGAAATAATTGATCCTGAAACTGGAGATGCCCTGCCTGAAGGCCAAAGGGGAGAACTTGTAATAACCACTCTTACAAAAGAAGCCCTGCCTCTTATACGATACAGGATAGGAGATTATACAATCCTGAACAAGCAACCCTGTGAATGCGGACGTACACATCCCAGAATAATGAGGGTTACCGGACGTGTGGATGATATGCTGATTATCCGTGGAATCAATGTATTCCCAGGACAGGTAGAATCCGTGCTTATGAAGATACCCGAAGTTGGAGAGCATTTCATGATACATGTAGATCGTATCAATGAAATGGATACAATGAAAATACAGATTGAAATGAATGATGAAGCCTTTAGTGATAAGGTCAACGACATAATCTCCCTGGAGAAAAAAGTTGCCTCTGCTCTAAAGAGTGTGCTCAATCTTTCTGTTGGTGTCGAACTGGTAGAACATGGGACAATTCCGCGGTCTATTGGTAAATCCAAAAAGGTAATCGATAATAGAAAGCTATAAAGAATTTCAGGGTAATTTATAGATTATAACACCACAGGTTGATGATTCCATGGATGAGAAATTTATCAAACAGATATCACTCTTTGCAGAGAATAAGCCAGGCCGCCTTGCAAATATTGCATCCAGTTTCAAAGAGGCATCCGTCAATATAAGAGCATTTACTATCGCTGAAGCAGGCGATTTCGGAATTATAAGGATGGTAGTAGACAAGCCGGAAAAAGCACATCGTGTCTTGCATGATGCAGGTTTTACAGTCTCCGAAACAGATGTCCTGGGTATACAAATGGAAGATGTACCCGGCCAGCTTGCAACAATAGCAGAGGTACTTGGCAAAAAAGGTGTCAACATTGATTATGCTTACGCTTTTGTAACAAAAACAGAAAAAGCGTTCCTCATAATACGGGTTAATGATTTGAAAACCGCTGTTGAAACGCTTTATGAAGAAGGAATTCCATTGCTGGATATGAGTGATGTGCAAAGCATTTGATCTTTCTTTTTTTGAAAGTAAAAACACGGCTCCTATATATGACTCCTAATTCGACCTTACAGAGCAAGCTGGGAGGTTCGCATTCCACTATCATAGGTGGCAGACATGGCAAGAAACTGCTCAAAATAATCAGTGATCATCCAGATGTCAAAAGAATAATCCCTTCAGTAATTACTGTTAAAGGTAAGAGTGCACCCGGGGGGAAGATAGATGTGAAAATTCTTCGTCCGGATAGTAGAGGCAATTTGAGGGCTCTCCTGACACATGGTACTTCTTCCCAGGAAGTAAGAATCGTTACAAGCGTTGGGAAAGAAGAAGAGGGGGAAAGAATAATGCAGGAATTAAATGCAATGTTTATGGAGTGATCCCGTGTATGTATCTGGGTATTGATCACGGCACAAATGCAATGCGTTTCGCAGCTCTTGATAAACATGGAAATTTCTTCTATTTTGAAGTTCCCCGAACAGACATGAAGGAAATGAACGGCAGTGAAATTCTTGATTTGATTGAAAAGGAATTCAATATAAAGACCGAACAGATTGAGATGATTGCCCTGACTTATTCTATGGGAGATGGAATTGTCAATATTATGGATATACAGGATGTCCAGAATCGTGGGGTAAGAAGTATTGAAGGAGTCGGTAAAAAAACAGGTGCAGGGACTTTGGTATTTGATACTATCAAGAATGCTAAAATCCCCGCAGTTGTAATACCGGGGATACATTCACACAGTCATACGGATCCTCGAATGAACGTATTTTCTCATTCCACAAGCCCTGAAAAACTTGGAATTGCCTATGATGCATTATCCAGGGGCATTAATAATTTCATTGTATCAGATATCAGTTCAAACACTGTAACTCTGGCTGTTGCAAACGGGGAGGTCGTAGGTGCCCTTGATGCCTGTATTTTTGCACCTGGGACCGTACACGGGCCTCTTGATCTTGAAGCAATAAGGCAGGTTGATGCCGGAATATGTGGTGCAAATGAGGCGTTCATGAACAGCGGTGTGCTGAAAAATACATCTTATAAAAACACTGCATATTTGCTTGATGGATTAAAAGATAACGAAGATCAGGCAAAATTTGCAATTGATACTCTTGCTCTTTTTGCATCCATGGAAATTGAAGCCATGAAAGTCCTGCTAAAGGATTATTCAACATGTGATTGTCTTTTTCTTGCAGGCTCTATGGCAGAAGTGGATTCTCTTGTGGAAAAAATATACCACCATCTGGATATGAAACCCTGGATTCTGGGTAAATGGAGTGCAGCTACTGGATGTGCCCGTATGGCCAGGGATATTGCAAAAGGTAAAAAGCAAATCCTGGGTATCGAAGTCAGGATCTGAATCTCAATTGGAATACAGGTCTTCCCTACGGTCATCCAGTACAGGTATTTTATTGGATAGTTCTTTGGCAAGTGAGAGGTCGATGTCTGCCATGATTATGCATTCATCGCGGCCGGAATCTGCAAGGGTATTTCCCAGGGCATCAATTATCATGGAACTTCCCGGGAACGATTTGGTCGGGTCTTCTCCTGTGCGGTTACACATCACATGAGGAATCTGGTTTTCCACTGCCCTGGCAGGACCCAGGATTCTCCAGTGATTACCCCGGGGGTCGGGAAATTGTGCAATAGTCACCAGTAAGTCGGCTCCTTCAAGCACAAGTTTGCGTGCAACTTCAGGAAACCTTATCTCATAACATATTTCCAATCCGATACATATATTTTCAAGCTTTATAGGATGAATGGAATCACCCGGCGTGAAGTGGCCTTTTTCTTCCCCGAAGGGGTGAATTTTGTGATAAGTTCTCCGAATTATACCGTTTTCAATACAGAACCCAAGATTGGCATAGGGTTTGGTTTCAGTATCCAGCTCTTCCACGATTGAACCGATAAGGATGCATTTATTTTTTTTTGAAAAATCCGCAAGTTGTCCTATTGTGGGGTAGGGTGGCTTTTCGGCTAGTTTATCCATCTGTTCATAACAGAAACCTGTGGAAAACACTTCCGGGAACACAATTATTTCTGCGCCCATAGCAAGGGCCCGATTTCCCATAGCAATGGCTCTTTCAATGTTTGTTTTCTTATTACAATGCTCAACGTCCATCTGGATACAGGCAACTTTTACCATAAAGTATCTCCTCAGTATTTGGGACAGGTACCCTTTGCAAGTATTATGGATATTCCCTTTTTTTCCATTTTTTCCATCAGAAGGGCCTGTAATTCGTTTTCTTTGATTTTTTCTGCAAAATCCACCACTTCAATGTCATCATGAAGTGCTTCAAGAATATTTGTAAGGTCCGGTACATCCTGTCCTCCCGTCATAGCTGCAACATCATTTTGCAGTATAATAACCAGAAGGTCAAAACTGTTGGATTTTGCATTGATCAATCCCTGTATTCCTGTATGTGCCAGGCCGAAATCCCCGATGACTGCAATACCTTTTCCTTTGAAACCACAGGCAACCGATATGGCAGAACCAAGTGCAAAACCTGCATCCACGGCCTGTAGGGGTGCAGAAGTGCTTAATATGGAACAACCCATGTCCCCTGCAATTGGTTTATCTATTGTACCAAGCACCCTGTAGAGAGGTAGGTAAGGGCATGTATCACAGATAGATCGCGCCCCTCTCTCTTTAATAGTCTCGGGTTTGGTCACTTTATCCATATGTGTTTTTTCGATATTTTCAAGAGCATGCAGTATATGTTCTTTTTCTATTTTACCATGGGGTATATGTCCTGTGGATTTGCCCTTTATGGTGTCTTCGACTGAAATATGAGATTCTATATAATCTTCTGTTTCCTCAGCCACAAGCACATATTCATGGTGATCAATGAATTCTTTCAATTTTTTAATCGGCAGTGGATAAACCATGTCCAGAGCCAGATGTGAAATATTGGAGCTACTTTCTTCAATGATATTTTCCACAAGGGAGGTAGAATAACCTGAGGAAATAATGCCTGTTTTTTTTGTATTGGTATGACACAGGCAATCCTGTGATTGGGAATAATCTTCCATTAAAGGGTATGTCATTGAGTGGAAACGCTGATGCTTGCCTTTCATAGTATATTCCCATACAGACCTGTCAAATTCAGGTGGCATTACAGTCTTTTTTGGCTGGAATGCAGCAGCATTTCCACAAAATGAATCCAGAAGACGGGCAGTCACTCTGACTATTATGGGAACACTTGCCTTTTCCGAAAGTTCGATCGCTTCTGCCAATGTAGCAAACAGCTTTTCAGGAGTTGCAGGATCAAAGACAGGTACTTCGGCAAGAGGTCCGAAATAGCGTGAGTCCTGTTCATTCTGGGAAGCTTTGGCACCGGGGTCGTCCCCTGCGATTATCACTAAACCTGCACCGATTGTATGGGTGGCGGATGTAACCAGAGGGTCACATAGTACATTCATGCCCACATGTTTTGTCAGGACAAAAGACCTGCGTCCGTCAATCGAGGCTCCCAGGGCAGTTTCAAGAGCCACCTTTTCATTAATCATCCAGAAAGTATTGTCTGCCCAAAAATCGTCATTCCTGAAAAGGTCTACAATGGAAGTAACAGGATAGCCGGCAACCGCACTGACCAGTTTAACTTCCAGCAGGCTGGCAGCCTTTAATATCACATCTTTGCCGCTTATTTGACGTTCATTCATGGAAGTTCAGCATCCATTATTACCGAATCATCAGGTCTTGCAAACCAGGGTAGGGCAGCAAGGGCACCTATTACACCTTTACCATCCATCCAGACATCCACACCATGATTTTCAGCATACTCCATTGCAAACTCATAGGTCAGCTCAGCAGACCTGCACAATTTGCTGTATTCTTTAATACTGGAAGCATTAAAAGAGTCAAGGAAAACCATTCCCGTATCCCGGGATACACTGTACTTTTCCAGTGCACTGCGAATATTTTCAAGTAGTGCATTCTGTGCCTTTTCATCCACACATCCAAATTCCAGTACTGTTGAAACACAGTTCTGGGTTCTTGCGGATACAGGGAAAAGTTGCACAAGGGAGTGGGAGAGGTACACACATTCCGCACAATCCAGTTCTTTTGCGATGTTGTGGGTCAGACACCAGGTAGCACCTGTTTCTTTGGTGTCAGTATCATCAATTCCTACCAGTACACGCTTGCGTCTGGGGACAACGATGGTACCTTTTGCCGCTTTTCCTCCTCCTGAGGGAGTGGTTTCAGAACGCACAACCCCGGCTGCCTGTGCGCGACAACGCGTGGCACCTACACCACCGCCACCCAGTCCGGCATAGGTAATTGCAACCTCATTATCTTTGACTTCCACTGCTTCAATACCTGCAGCTGCAGACGATGGCTTTAGTTCAAGGGGTACATTACCGGTTTTTACAAGATAGCGAGTCATATTTCCCAGTGTCCTTACCTGCCGGACAATAGGTGAGTGGGAATAATGGTGCCTGGCCCATGCAGCACCGCCATAACAGTTACTATGTTCAATTATTTCCGCACATTCATCCGTTTCATCACATATGGCATAGATTGCCCTGTAGGGAATCGAGTACGGTTCATCAAGTTCTATCTCTTTCATTCGGCTGGATAATTGTCGGAAAATGCTTTAAATCTTTTGTCAGGAAATATATCCTTCATCCTTCAAACTCACAAATTTTCCTTCCCCGATTATCACATGATCCAGTACATCAATTCCGAGTATTTTCCCGCCATCAACGAGTTTACGGGTAACGTTTATATCTTCCCTGCTTGGTGTGGGATCTCCCGATGGATGATTGTGTGTAAGAATTACAGAGGCTGCTGATTCCAGAAGGGCTGATTTGAATACTTCCCTTGGATGAACAATATTGGCATTGAGACTGCCTATTGATACCACTTCTTCACGCAGGACCTGGTTTTTGGTATCAAGGTGAAGGGTTGTAAGATGTTCCTTTTTCTGGCACCTCAACTGGGGATACAGGAGTTTGTACACATCATCCGGGGAACGGATGCGTGGCAGCGGCTCATCTGAATGTTTTTCAAGTCTGCGAGCCAGTTCGAATATAGCAGAGATCTGGGAAGCCTTTGCAATCCCGACTCCATGGATTTCGGTCAGTTTTGTGATATTGGCCTGACTCAAATTTTTGATAGAATAATTTGCAAAAATACGGCTGCACAGATTGATCACATTTTCCTTTGCCGTTCCGGTTCGCAGGATTATTGCAAGCAATTCCGTATTGGAAAGGCTTGAGGGCCCATATTTTGCAATTCTCTCCCTTGGCCTGTCCTCCTGGGGCATATCCTGTACCCTTAATTTCTGCTCATCCATACATTAGATAAATAATCATCTTATATATAAATAATTCGTAATATTTCTTAATTATCAAATTATGTCAGCCAATCCAATGCCTACTTATACTTATAATTCCATGCCATAATTATGAAAGCCGTAGCTGTTATTGGTTACAAAAATACCGGCAAGACAACGTTTGTTTGCAGGCTGGTTGAAAAACTTGCTTTGAAGGGCAAAGTTGGTACTGTAAAGATCATGCATGACCATCGCTTTGATTCCCCCGAAAAAGATACGGGTAAACATTTCGATTCTGGCGCTGAAAACGTGACTGCGGTCTCCGAGGAGGGTTTGATTTCTATTCAACGCGGGGGAGGCCTGGATGAAGCTCTTGAAGTCCTTGCTGGCAGGGGGATGGAGTACGCAATCGTGGAAGGCGCTACAAATAGTGATTTGCCCAAAATAATGCTGGGAGAAATGAAAGAGAAAGCAGGGAACGTTGTACTCAGGCTTGCTCCTTGTTCGGACTGGGATATGGACGAAGTTGCAGGAATTGTACAACAAACATCCGAAATCGTAACCCTGGACAGTATGATTAACAAAATACGTAATATACCTGAATTTCCTCTGACTGGAAGTATCGGTACTTTTACAGGTGTGGTAAGAGGGGAGACAGATGATATCAGCACAAAAATGCTTGAATTTGAGAAATATGAGACAGTTGCTGATGAGCGTATAGAAAAGATATGTAACGACCTCAAACAAAAAGAAGGAATTATTGAAGTACTAATCCATCACAAAAGTGGCCGGCTCATGAGGGGAGAGGATATTGTGTACATTGTTGTAGCATCGGCCCACAGGCAGGAGTTGTTTAAAGCCTTGAGTGATGCGATTGAAAGAATAAAGTCAGAGGTGCCCATATGGAAAAAAGAAGTCACCATGGAAGGTGATTTCTGGGTACATGATCACGCTTGAGTCAGCCGGATTTAATTTTTTTATTTTTCAATAGGTAAGGTACTCTGGCCATGAGGCATGAAATGGATTCTCACGGCCGGATTTTTTGTAATGATTGAATCAATTGCCTGCTGGATATCTGTTACAGGTCTGAAAAATACATCCTGTACATCTTTTTCAGGCATTTCTGAATACATGAGCAGATCATGTTTCATTGCAAGCTGTGCGATAAATGCCGCTTTATGAGCCCCAAACTCAAAATCTGAGTCGAATTTTTCAATTGTTTCCAGAGGACAACTGCATTGTCGACTCCAGCGCTCAAATATTTCATGACCAAACCCTTCCCTGCAGGGGGCTGCAAGCAGGATGGTGCCTCCATCAATAACAGCGTTTTTTGCATTATCCAGCGGTTTGTAAGCCTGATAGAGGTTCATCCCTTTTGAGACATCGGTTGCTGTAATGACAACATCTGCAGGTTCCACTTCCACCTTGTACATTTTATCCACACAGTCAACTCCTTTTCGGTGGGCATCTATAATATCACCGGCTACTGCCTGGACTATTTCCTTTTTGCTGTTGAGGACCACATTGAGTAAAAAATCCGGGCCGAATATTTGGGCCGCTTCCTCCATATCCTGTCTTACAGGACTGTCGATATTGCCGGTGGTTGCCTCTTCAAGAGTCATCATCTTATGGTTTGTAATAACAGAATTATTTGAACTCACTCCGGGAAGGATCGCTTTTGCCCCTCCACTGTAACCTGCATAATAGTGGAATTCAATATTACCGGTACACACTATTATATCGGACTCATAAACTTCTTTGAATATTTCTACCGGAGTCCCTCTGGAAGTTGTTCCCACCTTTACACAATTCTCTTTATCATGTTCAACAAACCTGACTTTTCCATAAAGTGGTCCAAGTATTTTTTTAATCTCTTCTTCAGTCTGTTGGCGATGAAGTCCCAGGGCACAGACCACCGTTACATTTTCTTCGGTGCATCCTCCGGATTTTAATTCTTCAAAAAGGAGTGGGAGCATTGTTGAAGAAGGGGATGGGCGGGTTATATCACTGACAATGATAACTACACTGGATTCTGCAGTCGCTATTTCGGAAAGTTTCTTGCTGTTTACCGGATTTGCAAGGGCATTTTTTACAAGTACCTCCGGAGTGGATTCTACTTCCATTTCACAGGGCATAAGGATATCACCCATATTGGAATCCGGAATGTTGATATCAATACTTTCGTTACCATAGGGCACAGTGATCACGGGCATTTTGTCGGTCCTCATCTATTTGCAATGAAGACAAAAGTCGCATATGACGGTAAAATGGAGGTGATGGATATTACTCAGAATAGACCGACTTTTGTCAGAATGAGGGTTTGAATCGATAAGATATAAATTTATCTTCAACTATGAGACATTAAGTACAAGGATGACAGGATGAAATATGGAATAATAATACACGGCCCGGAAATAATAGACAGTGGCTGGGCCGGAAACATAATACAACTTCTTTCAGCAAGAGCAGATGTGTATGCTGTAGCCGCCGGGACGATGTGTAAACTGGCCGTGCTGGATTCCTTTCTTGAAGAGGTGATCGACATCTGGAGTTTGAGCAAACCCAGTGAGGCGATTACTGAACTTGGAAAAGAGTGTGACTGCGTATTCCTACTAAACCATGGAAAAACAATTGAAAGCGGGACTGTTTTTGGAAATCTGGTAGCGGATAGGGTGGATATTGAAGTCCCACTTGTACAGGTTGAAAGACCCGGTAATTCGGACGGGAAAGTTATTCACAGGGGAAAAGATGTAACTCCCGATGTATACTGGCTATGCAGGAAATTGGGTATGCCACTGGTGTACCCAGAAACTGCAAGACAGCCATCTATCAAAAAAAACGGCCATAGAACGATACGCAATATTTCCGGGGTCCTGCCCGGAGAATCAATTATGGTCAACGGTCTTGTAATCGGTTACGCCAATAATGAGGATGTGGAATTAATATTTGAGGAGGGAATTATTACTGCAATCAAAGGCGGGCAATTGAAAAAACATGGTGTGGAAAAACTTACTTCATACATCGGTAGGATTGACCCTGAAACTGCGTGGATAAAAAGTGGAAATCTACGCCGCACACCTGTTCTGGAATCAATGAACCGGGAAAGAATTGATGTTCATAAGCCCCAGTCCTGTCGGGCTGTACTGATTAATCATGAAGCGGAAAGGACATTCGAACTGGCAAGGAAAGCGGATCTGATAATCTCAGTTGGGGATGATACCACGGTGATTGCAGGAAGCATCCTGAAACGTCTGGAAATACCCTTGATAGGAATTACTGATGGTGACAGGGATAATGTGCTTGCTGAAAATGAATATTGCGAAGGTTCTACGATAATACAGGTTGAAAGCGGTTGTGACGATATAGTAGGAGAAAAAATAAAGGAAGCGTTTTTTTCTACATCCAACCCCGAATTTCCCTCAAAATCTTATCTGGAAGAACAGATTCTTGGTCTGGCAAAATCTCACATAAGACATGTGATCTTCCACCCTCTGGAATATAATTATTAATCTTTATCCCTCTGGGCATTTCCAGATAGTTAAATACACTTATTACTGAAGATATTTTATTTTTATTAGGGGGTTTTGGAATTGCCGGTTTGAAATGACGTAAAGCCGGTGTATAAAATGTCCTTTACAGGTGATACAATGGTTAGGGTTGAAAAAGACACAATGGGGGAGGTGGAGGTTCCAGATGATGTTTATTATGGTCCCCAAACCGCCCGTGCTGTGATAAATTTCAGGGTAAGTGAACAGAGACTGCCTCCTGCTTTTATCAGGGCACAGGCTGCGATCAAAATGGCGGCTGCAAAAGCCAATATGAAAGCCGGCAAACTTGACCGTAATCTGGGTGATGCAATCTACAAAGCCGCTCAGGAGGTGCGAAGTGGAAGATTTGATGACCATTTCGTGCTGGATGCTTTCCAATCAGGTGCTGGTACGTCCCAGAATATGAATGCCAACGAAGTCATTGCCAACCGGGCTCTTGAGATCCTGGGTTACCATAAGGGTCGCTATGATGTGATCCATCCCAATGATCATGTTAATATGTCCCAGTCCTCCAATGATACAACTCATACGGCAATCCATATCGCTGCCACTGAAATGATAATAAATGAACTTCTGCCTGTGCTGGAAACCCTGCAGTATGAACTTGATGCAAAGGCCAAAGAGCATATCAGGGTGGTAAAACCCGGCAGAACCCATCTGCAGGATGCAGTCCCAGTGACTCTGGGACAGGAATTCAGCGGCTATTCAAAAATGCTGGAGCTGGGAATACTACGACTGGAAAATACATTGAAGGATTTGAAGGAGCTCAATATGGGGGGTACGGCTACAGGCACAGGCCTCAATACTCCTGAAGGGTTTGGTGACATAGCGATTCAGGAAATGAACCACATCACAGGGATTGATTTCATGTTATCGCAAAATCCCTTTGAAGCCACACAGGGTGCAGGGGCTATTCTGGGCACATCGGCGGCTCTAAAGGGTATTGCAGTGGATCTCATCAAACTTGCAAATGATCTCAGGTTATTATCCAGCGGTCCACGCACCGGTTTCGGGGAAATCATGCTGCCGGCAGTACAGCCAGGCTCATCGATCATGCCAGGTAAGGTAAACCCTGTGATGGCAGAGATGCTTAACATGGTGTGTTTCCAGATAGTTGGAAATGATACCTCCATAATGATGGCAGCACAGGGGGGACAATGTGAATTGAACGTATTTACACCTGTGCTTGCCCATAATATTCTTAATTCGATAACAATTCTGGCAGGAGGGGTTGACTCTTTTAACAACCGTTGTCTCAAAGGATTAACTGTCAATGTGGAGCATTGTTCAAGAATGGCAGAATCCAGCCTTGCACTGGGAACTTCACTGGCACCTATGATCGGTTATGAAAGGGCTGCGGAAATCACATATGAAGCATACAGGACAAACAGTACCATACGTGAAGTAGTAGAAAGAAAGGATTTGAACCTTTCAAAAGATGAAATTGATAAATTGTTGAATCCACTTAATATGACGGGGCAAGGAAATGAGAGAACATGACATTATAGTGATAGGAGGAGGTTTATCCGGTCTCCGGGCTGGCCTTGAGGCCAAAAGACAAGGGGCTGACGTGGCAGTTATCTCCAAGGTTCCACCTATTCGCAGTCATTCCGTAGCTGCACAGGGTGGGATAAATGCATCCATAGGTACCGATGACAGCTGGGACAGTCATGCCTATGATACAGTAAAAGGGAGTGATTACCTTGCAGACCAGGATACAGTAGAAATCCTTTGCAAGGAAGCCCCCGAAAGAGTTTATGAAATGGAAAATTGGGGGACACTGTTTTCACGCACTGGAGATGGGAAAATAGCCCAGCGCCCTTTCGGAGGTGCCGGCTTTCCCAGGACATGTTATGCAGGGGACAGGACGGGCCATAACCTGCTGCATACCCTGTATGAACAGGTATTAAGGGCCGGGGTTAGGGTCTACAATGAGTGGATGGTAACCCGCCTGGCCACAGATAGCAATAGGTGCACCGGCTTTGTGGCACTCAATTTGCTTGATTCTGAACTGGAAACTTTCAGGGCCAAAGCAGTTATACTTGCAACAGGCGGTTACGGGCGTATATACCAGCGTTCCACGAACTCCATAATCAATACAGGTTTTGGAATAAGTCTGGGCTATCGCGCCGGAGTTCCCATTCAGGACATGGAATTTGTACAATTCCATCCAACTACTCTGTGGGGTACCAATATACTGATAACCGAGGGTGTAAGGGGGGAAGGAGGCTACCTCTACAACAAAGATCATGAAAGATTCATGGATAAATATGCACCTGAATCCATGGAACTGGCTCCCAGGGATATCGTTGCACGTTCCATCCAGACCGAGATCGATGAAGGGCGGGGCTTTACCGGAGGATATGTACAGCTTGATATTACCCATCTGGGTAAGGAACTGATCAATGAGCGACTGGGTGGTATTCGTCAGATATGTATTGATTTTGCCGGAGTTGATCCGATCACGGAACCTATACCCGTACAGCCGGGCCATCATTATTCCATGGGAGGCATCTCTTCTGGCAAAGATGGATTGACGCCGCTAAATGGATTGTACGCAATTGGGGAATGTGCCTGTATCAGTGTGCATGGGGCAAACCGATTGGGAGGTAATTCATTACTTGATACAATTGTATTTGGAAAAAGGGCAGGGGAACATGCGGCCAATGCTGTGAAAAACATTGCTATGCCTTCTGAAGATAGCCTCAATGAAAGTCTTGCGGAAGAAAGATCCAATATTGATTCTATGATGGGTGACGGCGGGGAAAGTTTTGCCGATGTAAAGGATGAATTAAGACAGACCATGCAGAAGTATGTGGGTGTTTATCGTAATCGTGAAGATCTTGAAACCGGGCTTGCAAATGTGAAGGCCCTGGAAAAACGGGGTGAAAATATCCATGTGAAAAGCAGGGTCAAGACATTCAATATGGAATTGATGAATGTACTTGAAGTAAAAGGAATGCTGGATATTGCCCGGGTTATCACTGAAGGTGCACTGGTTCGAGAGGAAAGCAGGGGTGCCCATTACAGGACTGATTTCCTAGAAAGGGATGATGAGAACTGGCTCAAACACACTCTTGCTTATATGAAGGACGGCGGTCCGAAACTGGAATACAAAGATGTGACGATAACACAGTTTAAGCCAATGAGGAGGGAATACTGATGGTTTACCTGAAAATCAAGCGCCAGGATGAAAGCAGGGAGTGGTATGATACTTTCGAGACGAAAGAAACTCCCGGGATGACGGTACTGGAGGCCCTCTTCTATGTGCAGGAACATATGGATGGCAGTCTGTGCTTCAGATATGCCTGCCGGGGTGCAGTATGTGGAAGTTGTGGAATGCTTATCAACAGGGTTCCCCGGCTTGCCTGCAGGACACAGGTGGGTATTGCTAAAAAAGAAAATACCAGAGAAGGTTCAGGCGACATATTTGTAGCAGGTCAGAAATCAGAAGAAGAAAATGAAGTTATCTTAATTGAACCCCTGGCCAACCTGGATGTAATTCGTGACCTTATTGTGGACATGGATTCCTTCTATAATCTGGTGGATTCTATCAAGCCCTGGATAAGTTCTCCTGAAGAACATCCCGAAGGTGGTAACCTGATGGATCCGGATCTGCGGGAACAGATTGAGAAGTATACCAACTGTATCCTGTGTGCCTGTTGTCACGGTGCATGTCCGGTGGCTGCGAGAGATGATACATACCTCAGCCCGGCAACTCTTGCCAAAGCCTGGCGTATGCATCTCGATCCACGGGAGGATAATGCCAGCCGACAGGAGAGACTGAATTTTGTTGATTCAGAATCCGGTGTTTGGGGTTGTGACCTTGTCTATAAATGTGTGGCAGTCTGCCCGAAAAAAGTTCCACCTACACTGGGAATTAAGGCGCTCAGAGAGGAAATCGAAAAGAATAAAGAAAATTAAAAGTGAAGGGATAATTCAATCCCTTTTCCTTGCTATCCAGAACATAAACATCAGACCAAAGACTGCAACGATTGCTTCAAAACCGGGTTGCTCAACCGGCTCTTCAGTTTCGATTACAGAATTGAATAATTTGTCTGATTTGTCCAGGTATTCATTGGCCTTTTCCATGTTGTGAATGCCAAGACTTCCGTCCTCTTCAACAAAATGCATGTAAAAGACTGCATTGTTGTAGTCCTCAAGGTTTGATTCATAGGAAGCCGTACCATTGAGATTTTCCAGAGCAACACTGGAGTTGTTCTGTACAGTTTTAAGTTCTTCAATCCTTTCGGCAATCAAGTCCTGTTTTGTTTCAATAACTTTTGCAAACTCTTCATCATGGCAATCATAACATTCACTGGATGATTCGGAACTGAATAGCAGCTCGGGTTCGTAATCGAAGGTATGCCCGGTCACGGCTGTTTCATGTGTGGTGTCATTGTATTCCTTTGAAGCCATATGGCAATCCACACACCCGGTCTCAGGATGGTTGCCTGTGTTATAGATGGAATCGTTATACATTTCCCAGTTGGGATGCCGGATTTCCGTAGTCATTCCATCTGCCGTGGCACCCATACCGTTATGGCAGTTACCACAGAGTAAAGACCCTTCTATACGGTACTCAGCGGAATGCGGTTCATGACAGGCAACACAGGTTATGCGCCACTCTTCTACATATTCAGGCTGTGGAACATCGTTCAGGTTCAATCCATAGATACTTTCATCTTCTAAGGAGGGAATGGCCCCATCGGTGCTCTTACATGAGACACAAGAGTTATCCCTGTTCAGGATGAAGGGTTCCGCCACATCAGTGGGTTCGGAATGACTTGCCATGGACTCCATGTCAAAGCTTTCAGTGTTATATTCATCCCATTCCTCGATGATCGGATGGTGGGAATCTTTATGGCAATTCCCACACATTTCAGCAGAAAGGGTAACTTCCGGGATATGAGCAGATGGAGTGTCCAGATGGGCATCATAACCTTCATCCGGGGGAAGATGGCAAACTTCACAGGTGATTGGTTCAATTGTGGCTTCCACATCTTCCCTTCCCCAAGCTTTTTTTATTGAAGACTCAACGTGGCATTCCGTGCAACTTTCAATATCAACAACCGATCCACCTGCAGATTTTAAGGATTCTGCATGGGCAGAAGAGTTCCATATCTCATATTGCTCAATGTGGCAACCTTTACAAGTTTCCGGTTGCCAGGCACCTGCCATACCTACTGATAATAACAAAGTTAGTGTTACAACTATAATTTTGATCAACTAATACCCCCACGTTAATCTCTATAGAAAATATGGCTATGATTGTATTTAGTATAATCGGGTAAAAGTATACTCTTTGTTGCGATTTGTAGTATTAACGTAGTGTAGGGTTTTAGAAATTATTCCCTTAAGAAATCCTTTTGATATTTTTAGGTTCCAGCCCTTGGGATTTCACTCCTTATTGTAGATTTTTATCATCGGGGATTAGGGGAAGGTTGAATCCGAATATACAGTATTTGCCGTATTGACTTTTTACCCACACCTTTCCACCATGTAACTCAACCAGTTTTTTTACAAGGGATAAACCTAATCCTGTGCCTTCATATTCTTTTTTAGTGGTTTCATCGAGCTGGCTGAAAGGCTTGAACAATTTATCTAAATCTTCTTCTTTTATACCGATACCATCATCTTCAATTTCAAATGTGATTGAATTTTCCCTTCGCTTGACTTTTATTGTGACGTTTCCGTTGTCATAACAGAACTTTATTGCATTGCCTGCAAGATTATAGATTATCTGTTTCAATTTTCCACTATCTGCTTCAATAGTCTCAACATTTGGGTCTATTTCGGTGTGGATTGTAATTCTTCGCTCAGCTGCTGTAGGTTTCATTATCTCTACAATTTCCTGAAGCATCCGGAGTACCTGAATATTCTCATATTGCAGGTCCAATTTACCGGCTTCTGCTTTTGATATATCCAATATGTCATTGATGATTCCGAGAAGATGATTGCCACTTACAGATATATTCTGAGCATATTTGATTTGTTTTTCATTTAAAGAACCAGCATGATTACTGGATAACAAATCAGAAAAACCTATTATTGAATTCAAAGGGGTCCGCAGCTCATGGCTCATATTGGCCAGAAAGTTACTTTTTGCATCATTTGAAGCCTCTGCCTTCTTTTTTGCGTTTATGAGTTCCCTTTCCATTCTTTTCCTTTCGGTCAGATCAATTTCCATGGAAAATATCTCAAGATTGTTTTCAGGCACCTGCACAGTTGAATAACTTGAAAATACTGGAATCTCGTCTCGTTTTTTGTTCAGGAATGTAGTTTCCCATGATTTTGCACGGTTTCCGCCTTCTTGTGTGGTATTAATAATATTAATGAAAACATTCCTGTTTTCAGCAGGAATTACAAGTTCGGTCATATCTTTACCAATTGCCTCTTCTTTTTGGTACCCATACATCTTTTCACTTGCAGAGTTCCAGTAGTGCACTTTGTAATGGGGATTAAATCCCTGGACCGCTACATTAGGTACATTTTCGATAAATGTCTGGAATTTCCTTTCACTAAGATCGATTTTGTGTTCCTGTTCTTTTACAGTCTTCGAAAGACTCAAATGCTTGCTGAGTACCATATGAGTTATATTTGTGGCCAGGAGCATCATTATGAAAGAAAGGGCTTTGATAAAAGACACATCACCTGATGCAAGCCCGTTTGCAGAGACGTTTTCAAACCAGTTTGCAACATAAACCCAAGTGGGGTAGAGAACGAGAATAAATATTAAGATAGTAGTAACAGTTACAGAATATGGCTTTTTGAACCATTCTTTTAATCGAAGGGGATCTGGATTATCAATGTAATTTTTATCATCCATCTTTTTCTTTCCGGGAAGCTAGGGATTGTGTATTTACCTAAAATCAAGGCAGGGTTTTTATATGTGTGAAGTTATTATGTAATATATTAAGCATCTTTTATACATTTGCATCATAAATAGTTAGTTGTCAGGATGTGAAGTTATACCTGTTGTTTTTGGTGAAGAAAGAAAAGCTGTACAATACAGCATTGATTCGCTATCAACCTATGTTAATATTTTTCTCTTCCTTACTCTGGTCAATGCCCTTTTGTCAAGATTTGCAGTGGTAAAATCTCCTGTGGAACTTGCACCGGGGGTTTCTGGACTTTACTTTGCAGTTTCTTTTATGATTGTTTTTGCCCTGTGGTATGGAATATGGGGAGCTCTTTCTGCATATCTGGGCTGTATGGTTGGTGCCGGAATCCTGGCGAGTATGCCTCTGAAGCTTAACATAATATGGTCTTTTGCTGATTTATGGCAGGTATTGATCCCACTGGCTGCTTTTGCTTACTTCAAGGCTGACATCGGCTTAAAAACGAAAAGAGATTTCCTTGTATTCCTTGTTTTTGGTGTCTTTATCAACAATTTTGTCGGTGCTCTATGGGGTTCCTATACGCTGTTTCTGGATGGGATGATCACATGGGCTGAATTCTTTACAGCTTTTGAAGGCTGGTTTTTGGGTAATATTGTAGTAGCAATTGTTTTAATTCCATTTTTGTTACGGTACATAACCCCTTATATAAAACAAACAAAATCATATGTGGATAATTTCTCCTCTTGATATTGACAGGGAAAAGTGGCTGGATTTCAGGTTACTGGAATCCAGAACTATCAAACCTGCAATATCACTTGCAAATGTAGGAAAGCAGACGGTTTATTTGGGGGTTTAGTAAGGGTTAGTTCATGGATTTATCAAAAGGCATTGTAAATGTAAAGTACTTCCTTTTTCTATTTCACTTCACTCTGATATTGCAATCATGCATTTTTACAAATTTTCACAAGGAAAAGACAGAGCCAGTTCTATCAGATGCAATTTCCAGAAATATACTTTGAACCGAAGGGTAATGAAAATACTGATGTATTCACAGATACTTTTGAATAAGCATTATTATATTTACAATGTACATAAAATAAATTATCAAAGTATTTGGATATGTAATTTTTTATAATATATGCAGAAATACTATATAATTTGACAACTCATTTCACTGAATATTTGCTTCTTTAACATAAAAGTACATTTTATTCTTACTAAAACAACCAATGGGGATTCTTTGAATAAGGAATTATTTGATTTATGGGAAGATAATATAGCAATAATTTCTCCAGATGGAATAATATCCTATGCCAATAAGAGCTGGAAGCAATTTGCAAAAGATAATGGTTTAAGCCCGGAAAAGTGCAGTGAAGGTATCAATTATCTGAATGTATGCGAAAAAGCAACCGGTGAACACTCGGATGAAGCTAAAATTGCATTAGAAGGCATAAAGGACGTTATCTATGGGAGAAAAAGAACTTTCAATCTCGAATACCCGTGCCACAGCCCTGAAAAAAAGCGCTGGTTTTTGATGAAAGCCACGCCTCTTTCAAAAGCTATTCCCACAAGTGTCCTATTGCAACACATAGATATAACCGAGCGCAAACTTGCCGAAGAAGAGGTAAAAAAACAGACTCATATGTTGAATTCTGTGGGGGAAGCTGTTATTGCCACCGATTCTGCAGGTTATATCGAGTATATGAATAAAGCAGCTGAGTATTTGTATGGGTGCAGCCTTGAAGAAGTTAAAGGATCAAATATTGTAAACGTCACTCCTGCAACAGCCACAAGGGAACAAGCCAGAGAAATAATGACTAACCTGTCGCAAGGTAAAAGCTGGAAGGGAGAGTTTGAAGTATATAGAACCGACGGAACGGAATTTCTTGCTCACGTGACCAATACTCCAATTATAGATGATAATGGAGATATGACGGGTATAATTGGCATATCATATGATATAACTGAGCGTAAACTTGCGGAAGAAAAACTAATAAAAAGTGAAGATGAACTTGCAGCGATATACAAAAATGCTCCTCTAATTATGTTGTTAGTGGATAAAGAGGGGAGAATTAGAAAAATAAACGACTATGGATCAAAATTCGCCAACTCCTCTGCAAGCAATCTGATAGGTGTAAGGGCTGGTGAAACCTTAAGATGTGTCCATCATCTTGATGACCCAAAGGGTTGTGGATATGGTCCTTTCTGTGACGAATGTACTGTTAAAAATACAGTGTTGGACACTTTTGAAACAGGTAATCCCCATGATATGGTGGAAGCCACGCTTCCATTTTCTGTAGGGGGGAAAGAAAAAGAATTGACATTTCTTATTTCGACCTCCCTTCTGCATATAGATGAAGAGGAACCCCGTGTACTAATCAGTATTTTGGATATTACTGAACGTAAATCTATGGAAATAGCATTAACCAAAAGTGAAAAAAGATTCAGGGAAATTTATTCAGAATCTCCGATTCCCATTGAAATTTACAATTCTGAAGGACATTTAGTCGATGTGAATACTTCCTGTTTGAAACTTTTTGGTATATCTGATATTGCAGAGGTACAAGGATTCAATCTTTTTGATGACCCAAATTTACCTGCTTACACAAGAGAACAGTTGCTTGCAGGTGAAACGGTTGAGTATGAGACCATCTTTGATTTTGAACTGGTCAAAAATCTAGGTTTGTATAATACAAGTCGTTCAGGTATCATCCATGTAAATGTGAAAATATCTGCATTATGTATGGATTGTATAGATGGTTATCTCGTCCACGTTCAGGATATAACCAACCGTAAATTAGCGCAAGCAAAAGTTAAGCAAAGTGAAGATAGACTGGATCTTGCATTAAAGGGTACCCAGGCAGGGATTTGGGATTGGTATGTGCAGACAGGCGAGGCATATTTTGATGAAAGATGGGCTGAAATCGTTGGATACGCACTTGACGAACTTGCACCTGTCAATATCCAGACATGGATTGATCTGACTCATCCCAGCGATTACAAGCGGGCTGAAGAATTGTTAAATAAACATTTTGCAGGTGAAACCGAATTCTATGAGTGCCAATTGCGTATGAAACATAAGAATGACTATTGGATGTGGGTAGAAGACCGTGGGCGTGTTGTTGAATGGAGTAAAGACGGCCAAAAACCCATAAGGATGACAGGCACTCATATTGACATTACGGATCGCAAAATGGCTGAAAATGCACTTATAAAGTCAAAAATACTTGCAGAAGAAACAAATCGTACCAAATCAGAATTCCTTGCAAATATGAGTCACGAATTAAGAACACCTCTTAATTCCATAATTGGTTTTTCACAAATCCTGGATCAAAATCCTTCTGGTAATCTGGATGAAAAGGAGTTAATATATTCGCATAACATTCTCAACAGTGGGGAGCATTTACTAGAACTAATAAATGACATTCTTGATATTTCAAAAGTTGAAGCCGGTAAGATGGATTATGAACCTGAAAGGGTTAATTTACCAGAAAATATAGAGAATGTTATAGGATTGATCAAACCTCTGGCAATGAAAAAATCTATTGACATCCGATTTATCAATAATTCTAAAATTTCTGAAATGTGTGCTGATAGGGGAAAATTCAAACAAATCCTGCATAATTTACTCAGTAATGCAATCAAATTCACACATGAAAAAGGAGAAGTAAAGGTTTATTTGAACACTGTTGATAACACTGCCCAAATATCAGTTTCAGATACTGGAATTGGCATCCCCGAGGATAAACAAAAAAGTATATTTGATCCCTTCAAACAAGTCGATTCATCTGCTAACAGAAACTTTGGTGGTACTGGCCTGGGTCTTGCACTTGTGAATAAATACGTGGAGATGCATGAAGGGAATATATGGGTGGAGAGTGAAGTCGGAAAAGGAAGTACCTTTACATTCACGATTCCTTTTAATTAAGCAATCATCCTATAAGAGGTGAAATGACTGGCAAAGATAACGAATTTTTCAGCTGATAGATTATTTCTCCGGCAACGAACCAGTCCAATTTGAAATTCAGAGATATATTTGGTATTTAGATTTCGAACTGTCCACTTTTTTTAAGTATATCATTCTTTATTGAATGATAATTCTGATCAGTAATTTTCGTGGAACCGGTAAATATACGTTTTTTGAAACCAAAGAGTGTAGCAAATTCTTCAACTGTGTTTTCGAAATCCTTCTCATAGTGCAAACCTGTGTCGACTTTCCCTACATTTTTATAGCCGGAATAATCAAAAACAGTTTTAGTCATTTCAATATCGTTGGGATCAGGTGTAAGTTTTGCGAGGACAAGCATTTCTCTCCAGTTAGCTGCCTGCATTGGTGTAAGGAAGTATGTCCCTTCTCCTCTTTCATCTCCCTGCATTGCTTCCATGTAGGATTCCCTGTTGCCGAATGCAGCACATATACAGTCGTCTACTACATTTCCGTAAGCATCCTTGAGAATTCGTACTGGAATATTGAGGTAGGCAAAATCTTCTTCGAGTGAACCAAGAACATTGCCACACAGGCCGTAAAAAACAAGGATGCCATCAAAGTATTTTCCGTTTTCCTCAATAGTCCTGTAGACTTTATCTTTGAGAAGTGAAGGTTCGGCATCCAGTGCAAATTCCAGAAGATGCAATACAACAATGAAATCTTCCTTTTTGCCTGGATTTCTATCAATATTTTCCGGTGATATTTTTTTGTATTTTATGGAATGTTCATTTAGTTTATTTTCGATACCTTCTGTATTTTCATTTTCAACAATTAGAAGGTCAATATTTTTTTCTTCCTCAAATATGTGTACCAGTTCATCCTCAAACATGCGACAGGAAACAATGTATAGTGATGGCATGATTTCGTCTCCTTTTCAGTTTTTCTGATTTATAAAATTTTCAGCAGTTTCCACGGCTTCTGATGCAGTCCTTACATACGCATCTGCCCCTATCCTATCAGCGTATTCCTGTGTTACCGGAGCACCGCTGACCATTATTTTTACATTTTCTCTGTATCCTTTTTCTTTTAGCAGCTCAACTATTTCCCTGAGGTGGCCCATTGTGATGCTTGTCATTGATGACACTGCAAGTATGGCGGCTTTATTCTTAATTGTAGCATCAACAATTTCTGATGTATGCAGATCCCTGCCCAGATCAATTACCTTGAACCCTGCAATTTGAAGCCTGCATGCAGCAATATTTTTTCCCAGATCATGCGTGTCATTTTTTACAGTTCCTATGACTACAGTTGGCTTGTTTTTAGAAACAATACCTTCGTTGGCCATTTTTTCAGTAATGAGCTTGTTGGATTTTTGAAGAATGGTTGTTGACTTCATTAAATCGGCAAGGAAACATTCATTTTCTTCAAATCTTCTGGCAATCTCCTCCTGAGCTTCAATAAGTTTGAATAGGAGTTGTTTTTCCCCATAGTCCCTTTCAAACCACTTATCAATGGCCCTGTATACTCCTTTTTCATTGTTTTCTATAAAGGATTTGTATAATTGCCCGAGAATTTCTTCTTCTGATGTCATGCATCTCCCTTACATAATAAATGTACATTGTAACATATAACGCTGTTTACATGTTGTGCAAAAGTATGGTGTGGTTTTGCATAGGAAGGAATACAGGATAAGGATTTTTTTCTGGATTCTAAGATATAAAAATAATCAATATATCTTTAAAGTAAAAAACAAGAAATAACAGTATACTGCAGTTTACTAATATCAATAAATATATAAATTATAATTGTATTTCTTTTCATATGATAAAGCCTACCAGTTTGTTTCCTTCACAATAGGATGATGGAATTGCACCTGCCGTTGGTATTATTCTCATGTTGATAATTACAATAATACTGGCAGCAATCGTTGGATCTCAATTTTTGAGTTCCGATGTAACAGACCTCCAAAAACCATCTTTCGCTGCATTTGAAGCAACAACTGAAACGGGAATCAATAATGAAGAACCAGAGATTCCTATTGTCATTTTACAAAAAACCGCAGGAGACCAGTTATCCCAGGAATATGAGGAGGGAACGCATAGTGGGATAAAAGGCACTGAAATATATCTGTTCGACCCCGCTGGTGAAAGGCATGAAGTTATAAATTCGATATACATGACAGGGAAAGAAGTCGAAACAGCCGAAAAATTTTATATCTTCTATTTTAATCATTATGACGGGAATTTTTGGATAACAAATGATAAGGTAAGAGTGACAGAAGGAGGTGTAGAATATTTCGATCCTTCGGGTCAATGGCGTTTGCAGATTATAGGTGCCTATTCAAATCAAATACTGCTGGATAAAAAGCTCCAACTATAATTTCAATTTTTCCTCTTTTTGAGATAATAATTTAAGCGCTTGTTATCTTTTATCTTCAGCATCTGATAATTGATTACCTGATATTCTTTAAGTGTACAATATTATCTTTCTATCATTCAAAGAATTCCGGTTTTAATATTTCTCCAGAAGGGAAAGTTATCCTACATCCTCACTGCAGTCGAAGAGTGTACACTAAGTCGCCGTAAAAATAATCCGTCTCAAAATTACACAAAAAGCGATACAACAAATCCTGCACAGCCAGGAAATATAGAAACCAAGTAAAAGAAGTGAAATTAAAAGTGGTATTGCACAATCTTGACAGATGTGTCAAGATTGTATGTTTTGTCTGGTCGAAGATTTCTACAGAGCCCAAATTTACTATTTAGTTTAAACCGGGCTGATTCCAACAAGCTTGAACCTGCCCGTTTTTATTTGATCAAGTATATGCTGCTTCCTCCTAGAAGTATGTGAATTTCCACTTCCCAAAGTGGGGTTTCACCTCCCAGCATCAACAGCGATTCGTTATTTCATTTATAGTATTACAATAAACGATCTTTATAGAATACAAACGCTAACATCATTAGACATAAAAATGCTCCAAATCCAGGAGTGGATCGATCTTCTCCAGTGTCCTTAGAATCGCTGATGTTAGCTTCTTTATTATCTTCTAAAGTCTCATCCAGGGGTCCAAAATTCACATCATAGTAACCAACCACATCAATATTGTTTGTAAGCCTAAAAACAACTGGTATGTTTTCTATCCCATTCTTGTCTGCTTCTTCTTTTACAATATTGTATATCTTCTCTATTTCTTCATCAGAATACGTTGTATTATTATCATTCCTGTAAAGATCAATTGCAAAATAACCGGTTGCTGTATTGTATCCATAAAGCACAACATCTCCTTCAGGATAGAAATCGGGACCAATTTTATCATATGAATTAGCTCTTATATCTCTCAAAGTATAGATATATGAAACTAACTGGCCAGTATTTTCAATCTCTGGGAGTTCACCGTATACTTTGATGAAATTTGGATCATAGATGTTACTAGCAGGATTTGTGAAACTTGAGATCTTCTCATTTTTTAATTCAAGATAAACTGATAATGCCCTTTCATCTGTATAATAATCTACATATTCAATATCATCAAAATTTGCAGACCCCATATTAGTAAAAAGAATCAGCAACATTGAAAGTGTGACAATAATTTTGTACATGTTTATTCTCCAAAAAGATAAAGGCACTCCATTATTCATAATCTCGCTGGACGAAGATTTTGGTAGTGAAATAGAAGTTATACAACCAACTACCAAATCTGATCTTGAAACAAGAGTGGAATATCTGGAAAATAAGCTTAACAATCTTGAAAAATCAATATCAGAAGACGATAAAAAGTCTGGTGGGCCCGCTGAGATTCGAACTCAGGATCCTCGCCGTGTAAAGGCTCGTCAGATGGCGATTCTCACAGATAATCAGTGTCATAAGACTACATCGGAATCACTAAATGATGTGTGGACTAAATATAGTGAACCATTTTATGTTTGGTTGCAGGCCAAAGACATTTCGAAGGCAACGAAAAGAGATTATTATAATTCATTGTCAAGGTTCCTAATGATACAAATATTCAAAGACCTCAAGATTTCAGAGGCCTCAAGTTAAAAGATAATGAAGGGCGTGGATTGCGCAATTTATTGAACTACTTTGAAGATGAGGATGTAGATGATATCGCAGGATATAGCATTGAAAAATGGAGCCGCTACATCAAAATAAAGAAATCTGGTGTAGTTGAAATTTATGTCACAGATGAGGAAATACAGGAAGCATATAATGCTTGCACAGATGACCTTAAATCCATCTTGAAATTGCTCATATATTCAGGTAATCGACTCAGCCACATACATGCTATGTTAGGGAATTTCGATGAGAAAAATATAGTAATTGATAACGATATCGCACATTATCCTACATCTTCGTTTTCAAGTGGTACTAAGCGAACATTTCAGATATTCTTCCCTGCATCTTTCATACTTGAACTCAAAAGTATTAGCAATCTGAAACCATATGAATCGTTGTTAAAGAAAATAAAACATGACCGTGTCACAGCAAAAACAATTCGTAAGTGGCACCTCAATGTAATGATAAGAGAAGGAGTTACTAAAAGTTTGGCTGATTTTATACAGGGAAGAGCATCTGCAACTGTTGGAAGTGCTCATTATCTGAATAAAGTACAGCAATCAAAAAAAGAGTATCGGAGGATTATGGATAGTTTTGTATTAGAATTCAAAGTGGATAATTCAACTTTAAGCTAGGAGAGAATTGGAACACATAGAACGGTTGGAGCAGATCATATCTGTACAGTGTGATGCATGATGTGAGCAGTGATGTATTATAATCTAATCATGATATTAATATAAAGGTAAAAGTGTACCATGCATTCTACCTCTGTATTCTTAGCAACTGTTCCATGTGTATCATCTGTTCCATTGTATTTGATTATCTATTGTTTAAAGATTAGCTGATTTCATTCGAATACGCAAACTATATAGCTAAAGTAGAGCAGACAAAGTATTTATGGGCTATTTTTGAAAATAGCAAATCTTTGATTTAGAATTTTCTACTGAGGCCTGTATTGGAAGATTTAAATATAATTGACTGGCATTTACATTAGCACTTCGAAATAATATCAGGTAGTTAAATGGACGAAATAGATTTTTTTAATGGTTTAGGTTTTGACTCAAATCCTTTTGCATCTACAAATGCAGATGATGAAGATAGATTAAATCAATATTTCATCCGGCCTAAATATTTTGACTCTGTATGGGGAAATCCAGAAAGACCTAAAAGTGTAATTGTTTTTGCTCCAAGAGGCGGGGGGAAAACAGCTCAAAGAAAGATGATTGAATTTGAAAGTCAAAGAAGTAAGAATGTTCTTTGTGTTAATTACTCTAGGTTTGAATTTTCGAAAGATATTCAGTCAATCACTGTTTCTGACCACCTGAGAAAACTTATTCAAATCATCATTATTGGTATATTGACAAGATTAAACGAAGAACCGCAACTCATTGGACATTTAGATTCAAATGACAGGCAGTTCCTGAAAAATTCAATAGATGTTCATTTAGGTCAGATATCTGAGTATGATTTTAAGGATGCAATTGATTCTTTATCTAATTATTCTGATAAAGCAAAAGAATACTGGAATAAATATCTCGGAAAAATTAGTGTTGGGATTAATCTAGCAGTTTTAAAGTTAGGAGTAAACACTGAAAACACAAATCAAGATCCAATTTCTGAAGCACTTGATGGATCGTATAAGTACCAGTTAGAAAAAATGCAAAATATAATTTCCAAAATAGATTTTTCCGGCATATATATATTAATTGACAAAGTTGATGAAGCTGATATAACTGGAAATGATGCTAATTTATCATCAAAACTAGTCGAGCCATTGTTAAAAGATTTAGATTTACTTGAAATGAATGGCTACAGTTTTAAATTTTTCCTATGGGATAAATTAATGCGATATTATGATAAGTATGGTCGAAAAGATCGCATAAAACATCATAGTCTTAGTTGGGATAATTTCTCTTTAAAAAAGATGGTTTCTAAAAGACTTGAAGCATATAGTAACAATAGAATTAATGACTTTTCAGATATCGTAAATTATGATTTTAATATTGATATTAATTCTATTATCATTTTATTCGCCCAGAAATCACCGCGTGATGTGATTAGAATAATTCAAGATATCATAGCAGAACAAAGAGAAATCAATCCATATGCTCGAAAAATTTCTTCTTCTGCAATTATGAAAGGAATTGATATTTTTACACAAACCAAAGCAAGTGAAATTGTTGACATTAGTACACTCAGAGAATTAAGGAAAATTGGTCAAGTTGAATTCACTATAAATTACCTAGCAAATGATGTATATAAATGTAAACAAGATACTGTAAGATCTAAAATAAAAAGATGGTCTGATCTTGGAATTATTGAGAATATAGGTAAAGAAAAAGGGAGAAAAAAGCCTGTAAATAAATATTGTATAAGCGATATTACAATTGCAAAATGCATTTTTCCAGAGTTATCTATAGAAGAATTCCTAAATTCAAAATACCGAAAATGTCCTAATTGTGGTGCTGATTTATTTAGGGATTGGGATAAAAGCGATAAAAAAATCTGCCACATATGTTCTAAAGAAAGCAAAAGTACAGGCACAAAATTTTCTGAAAAGATGTTTGATACTCAGCAGAAGACATTATTTGATTTTTGAATTAAAAAATCATGGTAGAATCTATATTTGTGATTCTTCAGTTGAAACTAGAGGGTATGATTCAGGCAAAAGTCTGATACTTTTTCAGTTCACTTAAACTAAAATAGGGACATCTAGAAAACTTCTTATGTGTACTTTTGTTTATTCTTCAATGTATGTTGGTATTATGTAGTAATATATGGATGAAGTGAAATGAGTTCAAAGAAGAAAAATTGGTTCAAAAAAGCAGTATTATCTTCAGAATTGCCAACATTCCTCTCTAACTATACAATAAGAGCAATTCTAGCTAAAAGTCGCTCATTTGATGGTACCTATTCAACAGTAGATTATGATGTTTTATTTTGCTCGTTTTCAATCTGCGAAACAGGAAATAATTCTGAAATTTCATCTGAACAGTTCCAAAGTATAATGAAAGAATGTTCTGATATTTTAAATTCAAGACCTAATAATACATTCCCCTTCAATCGTTTTGGTATAGTGCAAGGTATTAGGCCTTATTGGTATTCAATTCCATTATACGCTGAAATACTGGAACCATTTAATGAGGAATTTGAGTCACTTTTTGAAGTCACAATTGAAGAAGTATTTCATTTTGTTGAATACTTATCTTTGCAATATGAAACAGTTAATGAGAATTATGCTGAAATAGCTATTCCTGCGAATCTACGTTTTTTAATTAGTGATTTAACAATAAAACTTTCTGACATTGAATATTTAGAAGATGTATGGGATAAAATGTTTGTTCAAGTGGAAGATGATTTTGTTATTCCTCTATTTCGCAAATTTCCAGAAAGTGCATATACATATCTATGCAAAAAGTTAAAAGACAATGTTCGTGATTTTGGTCATATAAAAGGTCATTCTATTGAATTGCTTATTGAACAGAAATTAAAACAATTCACACCTCATTCAGATTTATATCACAGCTACTATATCAAAAATAATGATGGTGAAAAAGACTTATTAATTGAATCCAAAGAAATGGGCTTCTGTGTTGAATGCAAATCGCTTCAGATTAAAAAATCGACTTACGGTGGATCCGAACGAAGTTTAAACCGTGCTGCTAAGAAAAATATTTCTAAAGCATTTGAACAAATAAAGCAACCTTTAGTTTTATTGTCAAAAGGCGGAATCATTCTACACGACGATATAGAATACAAAGTCAAGCCCAAAAAATATTATTATGGATTTATCATAACAGATCAAATTTATAGTCCATTGATTCGAGCTTCAATTGAGCATCTAAATTATTTAAAATTAGAAAATAAAGAAGAGACGTGGCACGGCGAAAATATCTGGATTGGATCAATCATAGATTTTATCTTTTTACTTGAAGTAACTACAACGCCTTCTATATTATTTGATTATTTTTCTTATGTAAGGTCTGTTGAATCTTTAAAACATACTGATGAGCCTGAGTCTTGGTTACTTTACTGTATGGATCCAATTATTCCTAATATGCTAAAAGCTCCAAAAGTTCATAATATTAATTTGATGTGTAATGATTTTGGATGGGATAAGTTCAAAGAAAAAAGAGCAGAATATTGCATACCAATCTGGTTAGAAAATGAATTAAATTTAATTCGTAAATATGATAGAAGTGGTTTGTCTTCAAAGTCATTAAGCATTATTAATCGGCGTCGAAAAAAAGTATCAAAACATTTTCAAAATAAATTTATGAAAGAGAGTTTAGCTGAAAATGGTTTCGATCAGCAAAATTCAGTTTAAAAGGAACACATAGAACGGTTAGAACACTTCATATCTATACAGTGTGATGCATGACGTAAGTAGTACAATGTATTATTATCAAATCATGATATTAATATAAAGGTAGAAGTGTCCTATGCCTTCTACCTCTATCCTCCTAGGAAGTGTTCCTTCCGTGCCACCTGTTCCATTTCACATCCCTATTCCGTACCTCCTTGATTTCAACACTTCAGGGCACTCTGGATTTTTATCCTCCAACTCTTCATCCGTGTAATAGTACCGTTGGACAATTCCTCGCCAGATGTTTTCATCGGGGACAACATACTGGCGGATTTTCTTTGATCCTGTTTGCAGTCTCACGGTTGTTTGTTCAGTCGTCATTCCTATGCTCCCTAAGGCCTGTGATATCGCTTTAGTGCTCGCCCCAAAATGTTTCGCAACCATTGAAGGCGTGACAGCCGCAATCCCATCATCCGTAGAATATTGAGCAAAGTCAGGATGCGGTTCATCTTCACCTTTCGCAAGGGCAAATACGTAATTAAAAATCGCTCCTTCCCATGATTGAGAACGCACTCCCTTGACCTCATTTTGCCGGCGGGCTATGTAATCCTTGGACCGTTCTTCTCCATCGGGCAGTAGTTGCAGCGTTAACGATAATGGAATAGTTAGCTGCTTCAGGCGTCCTTCTATTTCCATATCGCTGCAATCTATTAGGTTATTGGGGTCAACGCATGCTGCATAATGAAATTAATTGGCTCATTCAAGATAATAAAGAACACTCCAAAGCCGAATATAGCGTACCCTATGGTGCAGTTGCCCACGTCACATGCGCATTTAATTGGTGAGCAAGCACATGTTTTTGAGACTGATATTAATGGAAAAACGTTGTTTGTAGTATCCACAGATGAAGACTCCATAGTTGTACGACCGAAGAGAGAATTTGACCTTGAATCAAGGCTTGAAAGAATAGAAAATGAGCTATCCATATTGCAAAAATCAGCATCAAAAGAGATAATTACCAATAATACACCGCCTCATCTAGACGAGTCTGAATTTAATGAAACGGTAATCTCTAAGAACTTAGAATCAGAAGATAAAAATTCTGGTGGGCCCGCTGAGATTCGAACTCAGGATCCTCGCCGTGTAAAGGCGATGTCATAACCGGCTAGACCACGGGCCCCTGCCTGCGTTTGCATCCCCTAGATGTTACAAGTTGTATATATGATTTTTGATGTATGGAATGCCATTCTTTTTATAATAGTAACATTTGATTAGGTTTTGATGGATTCAGACCCTGAAGATTATGAATATGAAGAAGATATAGAAGCCTATTATCTCGGGGATTATGCAAGTATCGGTTCGATTGTCAGGGAAGTTCTTCCCTTTGAGCTTCTTGCTACTGTAGGAGGGGTTGTTGCAGGCCTCATTCTTTCCGGTATGACAGAAGAGCTTCAGGTAATTCCCGGCCTGTTAGTGATAACTCCGGCAGTGCTTGGAATGAGGGGTAACATCTCATCTACCCTCGGTTCCCGTCTGGGCAGTGCAATACATATGGGTCTGATTACAAAAATCGAGCGCAACCCTGAATTGCTCAATAATATTGGGGGTTCTCTTTTGCTCAGTTTGTTGCTCTCTTTTGTACTGGGCCTGTTGGGTCATTTTATGACAATTGCTCTGGGTCTGGAAAGTGCAGGTGCCTTAACCCTTACATTAATAGCCGTGATGGCAGGGTTGTCTTCAGGTTTAATTCTCTCTGTAATAGCAACTTTTTTTGCCATAGGTATGTTCAAGTTTGGCTTTGATCCTGATAATGTTGTCACACCCTCTATAGCAACTATAGGTGACATCGTGTCTATGTTCATGCTGTTCCTTTCTGCAAAGGTGGTGTTAGCAATATGAGCTATTACACCATTGGAAGTATAGTGAAAAGCAGCGCACCTATCCTTTTCCTGACTTCATTCGTCGGCCTTTTTGCAGGTCAGATCATGAACTCAAATCTGGATAGTTTGATCTCATATCCTATCCTTTTACTCCTGATTCCCGCATTGATCAAAATCGGAGGGGATACTGGCAGCATGCTTGGAGCAAGGCTGGCCTCGGCTTTTCATATGGGTCTTGGTACCACACGCATCCATAAGAATCCTGTTGTACGCAATAGCCTGATAGCCGCTTTTATTGTAGGGATTGTCGCTTCCTGTTTCCTGAGTGTAGTTGTATGGATTGTAGGTATGCTTATTCACAATGGTATAGCATTTACAAGTCTTTTCAGCATCTGTGTGCTGGCCTGCCTGGTAGAACTGATAATAGTGTATGCAGTAACACTGGTTGTAGCAGTTGCATCTCACAAATTCGGGCTTGATCCGGATGATACCGTTATTCCTATTATTGCAACTATCGGTGATGTTGTAGGGATTTCTGCAATCTTTGGAGTCATAGCATTGTTGGAGTTTGTCTGACATTAATAATGATTATGTTTTTATATTCGCGAATTAGTTTAAGTTAACAAAGGTAGAATGAATCATGTGTCCCAAAGAGATCAAATACAGCCCTACTAATCTCAAAGACCTTCTTATTCAAATGAAAGACACCTCAGAACTGATGGTAGATCTTGCTTACTCTGCTATGGTTTATGACGATGAGGATATTGCAGAGGAAGTCCTCCGCTTAGAAGAGAGGATGGATACTTACTACTATCACATGAACATGGCTGCAATGTTAAGCACCCGCCGTGTTGAGGAAGCCGAAGAAATGACAGGTGTGCTTCAGGTAGCTTCATCCTCTGAAAAAATTGCAAACGCAGCCGCTGATATCGCCCAAATTGTACTGATGCAAATGGGTATTCCGCTAGAACTAAAAATGGCACTCAGAGAAGCTGAAGAAACCATTCTAAGGGTAACAGTAAGCGATGATTCCATCATGAGTGGCTATACACTGGGTGATCTTGAACTGGATACTGAAACAGGGATGTGGCTTATTGCTATCAGGCGCCAGAATGATTGGATATATGATCCGGACCATTCAACACGCATACGTTCAGGGGATGTCCTTTTTGCAAGGGGACATGATGAAGGGGTCCCTCTTCTGATCAAATTAGCCACCAACAAAGAGTATGTTTTACGAAATAATTCACACGAGCGGCTATTAAGAGACCTGGAAAAAGCCGTGGATATTATCGTAGACATGAAAAACATGGCGGAAATGTCTGTAGGACTTGCTTATTTTGCAATACTCTACGACAATAATGACATAGCAGAAGAGGTGCGTGCCATTGAGTCTGAGATGGATGTCATGAAATATGATCTCCAGCACTGGGTACTTGAAACCGCAAAACACGTCTCTGATGTTGACGAGCTCAAGGGTCTATTACATCTTGCCAATGCGTCTGAAGCCATCTCCGATGCTGCTTATGGTATTGCTGATACGGTGCTCAGGGATATAGAACTGCACCCCATAATTACTCTTGCTGTACGGGGTTCGGATGAAGTTATCACGAGGGTTGTAGTGGAAGACTGTTCCCCGATTGTCGGTGATACTCTCGGAGATCTACAGCTTGCCACGGAGACAGGAGTTCACATAATGGCTGTAAAAAGAGCCGGGAGGTGGCTTTACAGTCCAAGTGCCCGCACCCGTGTAGAGGGTGGGGACATCCTTATAGGACGTGGTTCCCGCACCGGCGAAGAAGCTCTACTTGAAATGTGTGCCTGTCCAGTAAGAGAAGACTGACTCACTTTGGCTGGTGCTTTTGCATTTCTTTTTTTGCCAACATGTTGGAGCCGAATGTATACAGAAGGATTATAATACCCAGCCAGATAAAATGCTCGCCGACATCCGGTCTGCCTAAATATTTTAATGCAAGGCCTGTAGCCAGGACAAACATGTTTGCCAGGCCGATCTTCTTGTTTCTTTTAACGGTGCTTTGATACATCTGCTTATGTGCAAGATATTCTTTTTTCTCATCCTTCATAGGTGTTCACATCCGTGGTATAGTTATAATTATATCAGCTGCCTTTTGCAGCCTCTCATGGACTGCAGCTCCAATCCCTTTTTCAGTAAAAGATCCGTCTACAATTATCAAATCCATGCCTTTTGAGTCCATCTCTCTTAATCCTGCAAAAATACGCTTTGCTGCTCCCTCGGGTTTAGTTGCCTGGCCTATAGATAATTTCTCTTTGAAAGGGAAGTCGTTTTGGATCTCTTCTGTAAGTAACAATCCTGCCCTTTCATGTTCCTCATTGGTGTTTCCAACAAGGTCTGCAATTTTTGCAGATACATCTTTTGTTTTTCCCTGCACCAGTATAACCTTTGCAGAAGGGGAGTAATGGGTATATTTCATGCCGGGTGAAAGAGGTTTTTCCATATGGTCCTTTTTTGCATATCCAATACATACTTCTGTGTTTGTGCATTGCTGTATATCTTCGGCAGATATCTTTCCCGGGCGCAATATCACCGGGACTTCTCCGCGTGCATCAACGACTGTGGATTCCACACCAATTTCTACTTCCCCTCCATCCACAATTGCATCGATTCGGCCTTGAAGGTCTTCCTCGACATGGGATGCATTTGTAGGGCTGGGCCGACCGGAAAGGTTTGCGCTGGGAGCAGCAATAGGTTTGCAGGATGCCTCTATAATATTTTGGGCAATCTGGTTTGCAGGCATCCGGATTGCTACGGTTTCAAGTCTTCCCGTAGTTATATAAGGAACCATATCTGTTTTGTCGAGAATTATTGCCAGGGGTCCTGGCCAGAAGCATTCTGCAAGTTTTTTAGCAATGGGGGTGAAAGTGCTCACAAGTTGGTTGCATTGATCCTGATTTGATACATGGACTATAAGGGGATTGTCAGCAGGTCTGCCCTTTGCTTTAAATATTTGCTCTACAGCTTGTGGGTTAAGGGCATCGGCTCCCAGTCCATAAACAGTTTCTGTAGGAAAAGCTACTGTTTTGCCTTCTCGCAAGAGTTTTCCTGCCTTTTTGAATATATCGTCTGCTGTCTTTTCAGCAATCCTCATAATCTCTGTTTTTTTTTGCATATGGGATACTTGTTCCATTTCTTCCCTATATCAAGGCAGGCTTATCTTATATCTTTAACTTTTATATCTTCTCATGGTCATTTTCAATAGTTTCTTCATGTTTTACCGGGCAGCTGGAATTTATTAAACAATAGGTTTTACCGTAATCATCTACAGTTGATTCTTCGCAAAGTCCAACTCCGTGCCTGTGAGCAGCCCTGCTTATCATATGAGCTGCTACGGGAGCTGTTAACAGGAGAAAAAGCCCAACTGTAATAGCTTTTATTCCCATGGGTCCAAATCCAATTTTTATGACGATTCCCATCATAACGCCAAAGGCTCCCAGTGTTCCGATTTTTGTTGTGGCATGCAGCCTGTTATACACATCAGGCAGCCGATAAAGTCCCAGCATTCCCAGGAATACAAAGAACATCCCGGCGAAGAAGAAAAAATTACTAAGAATATCCTGTATAAATGTTATGTTATTCAGAATACCACTCCCTCATCCAGATATTTTGCGATTGTGACTGTTCCAACAAAGGCTATAATAGAAATCACAAGAGCTACATCCATGAAGAACACCGATTCCTGGACAAAAGAATAAACACCCAGCATGACCACAATTACAGTTGCCAGGGCATCGACTGCAATAACCCTGTCGGGGATGGTAGGACCTTTGATAATCCTGTGGATACAGGGAATAATTGATAATACCATGAATACAAGCGCGATGTCAAGCAAATGGATTGTGTTCATTCGAATGCCTCCAGTACATATTCTTCCAGATCATCCTTTATGGAATCACGTATTTCTTTAGCATTGTCGATGTCAATACAGTGTACATACAATGCAGATTTATCATCAGATACATCAATTGTAAGGGTTCCAGGCGTCAGGGTGATGGTGTTTGCGATAGCTGTAATACCAACATCTGTTTTTGCCCTGATGGGAACTGCTATAATGCCAGGTTTTATATCGATTTTTGGTTGCAGTACGATTTTTGCTACAACGATACTTGCTTTTACAATCTCAACTATGAGTATAGAGAAATAATGTATCTGTTTTGGTACGCGGTTTAATTTATCCCTGTAAGAAATTTCCTCTCCGAAACTATAGAGTTCTTTAAATGGCCTGATCAGGAATGGTCCGATCATGGCACCTATGAGGAAATTGCTCAGGTTTACGGCACCGTGGACAAAACACCAGACAAAACCAAGCGCAATTGAATACATTACATATCTCTTCATCTTACGCTCCCTCCGAGTACTGCGTTGATATATGGTTGTGGATCAAGGAGCTGATTTGCAATCTCACTTGAAAGGGCTATCAATGGTTCTGAATACACACCAAGGACGAGTACAGCGGCTGCAAGTATAATTATCGGTACTGTTATCATTGGTGAAAGTCCATGTGATGAATACGGGCCGTACTTTTCAGAATCCCTTACTTCACCCCAGAACATGAGTAACCATGCCCTGAACATGTAGAATATTGTAAAAACTGCGAATGCAAATCCTATAAGCACTGGCAAATAATATTCCCCCAAAATGGCCGCGTCAAAAAGGACAAATTTTGCTATAAAACCTCCCAGCGGCGGCAATCCTGCAATGGACATTGCTCCTATAAGGAACATGCTACTCATTAGAGGTGCACTTTTGACCATTCCTCCCATCTGATGCATATCCCTTGTTCCTGCATGGTGAATAATCCCTCCGGATGTCAGGAAAAGCATGGATTTGGCAATTGCATGATTAACAAGATAGACCAAAGAAGCTGCAAGGGCATAAGCTGTTCCCATACCAATCCCCAGGAAAACATAACCTATCTGGCTGACACTGGAATAGGCAAGTAGACGTTTGACATCTTTCTGGCCGACAGCAGCAATGGCCCCTATTGCTATGGTAATCAATGCAAGCAGGATGATAATTGGTTGTAGTAAAAACAGTGCATCTTTAAAGACCAGGAAATATATCCGGAGAATTCCGTATGCTCCCACCTTGATCATAACACCGCTAAGCATGGCACTTATGGGTGATGGGGCTGTCGGGTGGACATCCGGCAGCCAGTAATGAAGAGGGAATATGGCTGCCTTGTTACCAAAAACGATGATAAATAGCAAAGCAATGAAATAGATGTGCCAGGGCATAGTTCCTGCCTGGCTTAATGCAGATATTTTTACCGAAAGATCTGCCATGTTCAGTGTGCCCACCGTTGCATAGAGGGAAGCCACTGCAACCAGCATTAGCATTGAACCGATTATGTTCAGTATGAGATACTTGAAGGTCGCTTCCATCTTATCGGAAACTTTTGTGACACCTCCATTTTCCGAAGCTACTACCAATCCGCATGAGGAAAGCAGCAGTATTTCGAAAAACACGAACATATTGAAGATGTCCCCTGTGAGGAATGTTCCGTTTAAGCCTGCAACAAGCAGGTTGAAAAGGGAATGATATGTTGTGTTCAGGGACTTGCCTTCGATGTAATCCAGAGAATATATCAGGGCAAGCAGGGATATTCCTGAACTCAGTACAACCATCCCGGAGCCCAGCAGGTCGGCAACGAGCATGATGCCATATTTGCCCCATTCTCCAACCTCATAAACCTGTATTCCACTGTTCCATACTTGCAAGAGGAGAATAACACTCATAATCAATATTAATGCTGATACAATTATGTTGAGGGTTTTCTGGAAAGTTGGTCTGGAACGCAGCATTATCATTAATGCCGACATAAGTATGGGTATTGCAATTACGAGTATTGGCAAATGTTCCTGAATATTCATCCCCGCAGCCTCCTGAGTTTCCTGATATCTGTGGTGCCGTATTCTTCATGGATGCGGTAGGCCAGTATAAGTATAAATGCAGTAGTCGCAAGGCTGATTACAATAGCTGTCAACACAAGAGCCTGTACAAGGGGGTCTACGAAAGGGGTTTCCATGCCAGAAGGTACTATTGGTGCAAGTATACCTTCTGATAATTTATCTGTAAAAATAATCTCGCTGCCAGAACCATGATGGCTATCTGTTATTATAGGAGCTTTTTCACCATCAAATACTCCAGTTGAAACGATTAGCATGTTTACTGCATGGGAGATTAGGGATAAACCAATGATGATTTTTATGATGTCCCTGCGTAGGATAAGAAATGTCCCAATACCAAAGATCAGGGCTATAGTAATCGATAATATTGTATTGTTCATTTGTCTTCACCCACGTTTTTGAATATATGTAGCAGAGTGCCAATTACGACAAAATATACTCCAATATCAAAGAGGGTGGCTGATGCCAACTCTATTTCACCGTAGAGGGGAATCTCTACAAATTTGATTGAACTCCTGAAAAAATTGTTTCCGTATATGATTGCTCCAAAAGCAGTCAATGAAGCAATGAGTAATCCTGCCCCGAATAATTTGTCCCAGGAAGGATTAAAGAATGATTTGGTGTACTTTAAACCAAATACTACATAGGTAAGGGAAATTACAGAGGCAAACATTACACCACCGATAAATCCTCCTCCGGGATTATTGTGCCCTGCCAATAAAAGGGATATAGAAAATAAACTTACAAGAGGGATACAGATTTTTGTAATTGTCTTTGTGATTAATGTAGTCATTCTCCTTCACCTCTGCTCTTTATAAGATTATAAACTCCAAGTGCTGCCAGACATAATACTGATATTTCTCCCAGGGTATCATAGCCACGGAAATCTACCAGGATTACATTTACAATATTATGCCCTCCTGCAAGCTTTACACTGTTCTCTAGGAAATAGTGGGACAGGGATTCAAATGGTGGTGCTATGCCCTGTGTTGCATTGAGTAATAGGATCAATACAGTTGCAGCAACAGTAAATGAAATTCCTATATCTCTTATCAAAGTGGTTTTTGGTATCTTTTCTTTGAATGTCTGGGGTACCCTAGCTATTACAAGCAAAAATATTATTGTTGCCAGAGTTTCCACAAGTACCTGTGTAAGAGCAAGGTCGGGTGCTTTGAGATATATGAATACTAAGCTGACCATATAACCAACTGCAGAAAGTGCTATTACGGCAGGAAGATATCTATGCAGGGTTGCAGCTGCAATTGCTGCGATGACCATAAGGGCCATTATCAATGCCTCGTAAGGGGGAATGTCAAAATTGAGGTTGGCAGGGAATACTTGTGTTGCCATCATGAATGCTGGTATGGCAAACAGTATGACCATTAAAAATAATATAGCATTAATGTAGAGCTTTATGCTACCAGTCTGGGTAAAGTTGGCAAATCCTTTTGCACTTCCCTTTGCTCCATCAACAATCCTGTCATAGTAATAGTTCACACTTATCCGGGGATATCTTGCATTGAATCTATCCTGCCAGGCCGCTATACTATCGTAGCGTGTGTAGATTGCCAGCCCGCAGATGAAAGTGATTATTGTCATGAAAAGGGCCGGTGTAAAACCATGCCAGAGTTGCACATGCAGATGGACTTCCTCGAGCACGATTCCCGCGGTTGTGGGTTCAATTATGTTGTGGACCGGAATCGAAGGGACAAGGCCAAACAGGATGACAAGACCTGCAAGGAATGCTGCAGGAACAAGCATTGTGTAAGGTGGTTCATGTATATGTTCAGGTAGGTGGTCGTGATGTTTTTCTCCCAGGAATATCCCGTCGATAAGTTTGATGGAATAAGCAAAGGTGAATATTCCTCCCAGTACTGCTGCTGCCGGTATCAGGAATGTGAAAGGTCCTCCTATGATGTGGCCCATCTCAACCGAGGTTTCATAGAACATTTCCTTACTAAGGAATCCATTAAGAGGGGGAATTCCTGCCATTGCAAGGGCTGCTATGGATGCAATGATAAATGTAATCGGCATATCCTTTCGCAAACCACCGAGTTTGCGTATGTCTCGGGTAGCTGCCTCATGTGCAACAATACCTGCGATCAGGAAAAGACATGCTTTGAAAGTTGCGTGATTGAGAAGATGGAAAGTTGCTGCTGCCACTCCTAAACCGGGTTCGTGGTAGGATGTATAACCATACATTGTCATCATGTATGCCAGCTGGCTGATAGTTGAATAGGCCAGGATTGCTTTGATGTCTGTCTGACGGAAAGCCAGGAAGCCCGCAAGCAGCATTGTGAATATACCGACCCCACTTACCAGGATAAACCAGGCTTCTGTGCCTGAAAATATGGGGTGTACCCTGGCTACCAGGTATATTCCTGCCTTAACCATTGTGGCAGAATGCAAAAAAGCACTGACGGGTGTGGGAGCTTCCATTGCATTTGGAAGCCATATGTAAAAAGGTCCCTGTGCTGATTTGGCAGCTGCACCTATCAGGATAAGTACCAGTGTTATTAAGAAGAAAGGATGAGCTTTGATGTTTTCAATTATGGCAGGGTTCTGGAGAATAGTAGCTATATCATAGGAACCTGTAATAGTATGTAGCAGGATAAATCCTGCCAGCATGAAAAGGCCGCCACCTGCTGTGAGCAGCAGGGATTTTGTGGCTCCGTAGATGGAAGCGGGTTTACCTCTCCAGTAACCAATGAGCATGAATGATGTGATACTGGTAAGTTCCCAGAATATGAATAGCTGGAGTGTGTTCCCTGCAAAGACCATACCGATCATGGACCCCATGAATAAGAGCAAGTACTGGTAATAACGGGGGAGGTCTTCCTTGTGGGACATGTACCCATTGGAATAGGACATTATAATTACACCGATACCGGATGCTATGAATCCGATCATCATAGCCAGTCCATCGGCATAAATGCTGAATTCTGCACCGATGCTTGGCATCCACTCAATTGAGTGTTGTATTATATGTCCATGAATTATTTCGGGAGCTACTATACCTATTAATGCAAAACTCAGGAAGGCAATTCCTGCTGCAAACCAACCGATCCTGTGCTTCAGGAACTTTTCCAGCAGCGGTATGAATATCGCCGCGGCAAAGGGTAAAAATATAGCCAGTACGATTGCCGTAAAGGAGTCCATGCCTCTCCTTAATTAAATTCCAATATATAACTGTTGTTCATGATCAATAAACATTTTTGTGAAGTTTGTTTGATCATATTTATATATTGTTCTTCTTCGCTTGTTTTTTGTTTAAGTCAGACTGTGGTTCTTAATCATTATTCATTTTGCTTTGTTAGATTTTATGGCCTGGCGGCGTTGTCTGCTTTATATGTACCTCTCAGGGGAGCAACAAAATATATATAGGTTAAATCTGTATAGGGAGAGTGCTTCAGGGTGGCCCTGGGGTACAGGGCGTCTGCGTTTTTGTAGATGTCTGATAAACAAAATGGGCCCGTGGTCTAGTAGGTTATGACATCGCCTTGACATGGCGGGGATCCTGAGTTCGACTCTCAGCGGGCCCACTTCCGAAATTGCGATATGTTTAAATAAAAAAACCGCATTTATGTGGTGCTCCCAATGCCCAGGTAGCTCAGTTTGGGAGAGCGCTGCCCTGAAGAGGCAGTTGTCCCCGGTTCGAGTCCGGGTCTGGGCACCAATTCAGTATGAACATCAGTAGTGTAGTGGTTATCACCGGGCGTTGCCAACGCTCGAACCCGGGTTCGAATCCCGGCTGATGTATAACTACTTTTTCTCTTACTTTTATCTGTTATCTTGTTTTTAAGATTCTTTATGTGACTTTGTTTTCTACTGTAATGCATTTTAGTATACTTTTAGTTTCTTTGAAGTTGTACAGCAGGATTTTGCTATTAAGTCACTTATACAAGGACAAAAATTTATGTCCAGATGATACCCTTCTCATAAAAAATATAAAGGTTAAATATAGATTTTATATGCGTAAAAGGCCAGATAGTAAAAAGGTGTCGATATGAAATATAATTGGTTGATTCTGTTTGCATTAATGATAATCTCTTTGGTAGTTGTTAGCGGTTGTGCTGGCAATTCGGATGATGCCTCCGGGCCGGAAGGATCAGACGAAGAAACGTCCACACGGAATGCTTCATCGGAGGATAGTGAAATAGTCGATAATGGCAAACATCATGGTGTAAGAATGGAATACTATGGTGTAATGACTCCTTCTGAAATCGAATTAGAAAAGGGGGGTACTATAGCATGGAGAAACTACAAACCCCAGGGCACCTATGTACTTATAAGCGACGATAACCTCTTTGAAAAACAGGAAATGAGTTCCAAAGACGTTTATCTCTACACTTTTAATGAAAAAGGTACCTACACGTTCGGTGTGGCAGATATGCCTGAAATGACACTTAAAGTCACAGTAAGATAATGTTTGCTATCTCCATCACTATCAGCCATTTATGCTCTTGCGCGCTTTTCCCAGCAATCCTTGAATCCGGTTTACATCATCTTTATTTTCCGGATGCAATCCAAGCGCCTGTTTGTACATCTGTATGGCCATCCCGTAATTGCGCATTCCATGAAAAGCTCGCCCCTTCATTTCCCAGATTATAGGTTTGTTCATGCCTTGTTGCACAAGGCTATCAAAACACCTGTTTGCCTGGGAATACTTGCCCAGCTGTATGCATGCCACTCCCTTATTGAAAAGGGCATTTTTATTGGATGGTTCCATTTCCAGTGCCTTACTGAACAATTCATAGGCCTTTTTGTGGTCTGTCCTGCATTCCTGTCCCTGTATTATCAGTTCTTCCACACTTGCTTTTTTCTTATTCCGCAATTTACTTCGGGCACGGTTTAATGCATCTGTGTTGCTTGTATCATTTGCCGAAGGTTTGCCCTGTGATGTCGGGACGGTTTTTCTTTCCTTCTTTGCAGGCGGGATGTATTTCTCCAATCCAAGTATTTCATGCATTATCATTATAGCCGCATGTTTATCCAGTGGTTCATTATTATTGCCACACTTTGGGGACTGGATACATGCAGGACATCCCTCATCACAGGGACATCCCTTGATCGCTTTTAGGGTAACATCAAGCATTTCTTCAATTTTGTCAAAACCGTTCTCTGCAAAACCAACACCTCCTTCATGACCATCATAGATGAATATCCCGCTTCTTCCTCCCAGGTCTCCATGTGATGGCGTGGATACTCCTCCGACATCGTTGCGATCTGCAAGCAGGTGTATCGGATACATTGCTATCATTGCATGTTCAATTGCATGCAGCCCACCGGCAAAATCCCGCTTTTGTTTATTCACCAGATCTTCATAGCCTGCAGACAGGTCTATCCACAAACTTTCGGTTTCAAGGGATGAAGGGGGCATTTCTATCTCTTTCCTGCCCATCTCTTCATCCGATCCGTGCTGTATTCTGCGGAAACCTGTCACCTGTTCAACAACTTCGACCCTTCCCAAACCGACGGTAATATCGTCCAGTTTTCCGGGTTTCTTTTCCTCGTATTTTTCCCTCAGGAATATCTCGGAGGCAACCATTGGTTTGGTATAATAATCAGCTTTACCCTTCTCAACAAGGATCTCTTTTTTGCTGTGGTTCATTTTTTGCACAACATAGGGATTTCCCATATGGATGTAGATGGCTCCTTCAAATGCTTCCCTGAAAGCCATTGAACGTTCCAGGTCTTTTTCGATAATTTTCCTCTTGCCACCTGTGATATCTATAAGGGAATAGCCGTTTCTTCCGGCTCCCCTTATGTTCACCTGTCCATGAGGATGATTATCAAGGCATATTGTACCCTTTTCCTTTTCTGCAAGCAACTTTTCTTCCCTCAGGACGTCAACGACATCCCATATTCCGCTGCCGAAATACTTCTCGTCCTCTTGTTGAAGGGGTAATTCTTTTGCTGCACACAGGATATGTCCTGTTTGGATGTAGGTATTTTCAGGATTGATGACAGCATCCTCGCAGGATTTTGCAAAAAACTTCTCGGGATTGCGCATGTAATACTGGTCCAGGGCATCCTGGCCGGCCACAAGTACCACCATGCTTTCGTTGTCTCCTCTGCCTGCTCTTCCGGCCTGCTGTCGTGTACTCATTATAGTGCCGGGAAATCCATCGAGGATGCAACCATCAAGCCCTCCGATATCAATCCCGAGTTCCAGGGCGTTTGTTGAAAGGACGCCTTTAAGGGTACCATTCTGCAATTGTTTTTCTATGAGAACCCTGTCTTCTGGACTATATCCACCGCGATAAGGGGCGATCCTTTCTTTCAAACCCCTGTTTTGCAGTTCCTTTTTTGATTGGAGGTACATTCTCTCCATTTTCTGGCGGGAACGGGTAAAAAGAATAGTTTGCAAACCTTCCTGTATTAATGTGGTAAACAACCGGTTTGAATCTGCAAAGCTGCTTTTGCGCAGGAAATAACCCTTTTTGTTATAGTATGCCGGTGGGTTCCAGAATACAAAATTCTGTGCCCCGCTGCCCGAACCATCCCTGTCAATGACCTCCACGTTTTTTCCAGTCAGGCTGGACGCATGTTTGCCGGGGTTCCCAATGGTGGCGCTGCAGCATATGTATTGGGGATTGGACCCGTAGTGGTCGCATATTCTCTGCAGCCGGCGCAAAAGATTTGCCATGTTGCTTCCGGTGACTCCGGTGTAATAATGACTTTCATCGAGGATTATGTATTTCAGGTTGGATAACACTCTGTACCACTGCTGTTTCCAGCCCAGTACACTCATATGCAGCATTTCGGGATTGGTAAAAATTATATTTGCATCGGCTTTTGCTTGCCATCTCTCTTCTTTTGAGGATGAACCCACAAAACGGGCAATGTCAATACTTTCTCCAAGCACATCTCTCAATTTCACAAAATTTGAATGCTGATCATTGGCAAGGGCATTTAAGGGCGATATATAAAGGACAGTGGAGTCAGGATGGTCCATTATTTCTTCAAAAACAGGTATTGTATATGCCAGGGATTTCCCGCTGGCCGTACTGGTTGCCAGTACGATGTCTTTACCACTTCTGATATTTTCAATGGCTTCTGTCTGATGGGAATATAGTCTTTTAATTCCTCTTTCATGCAGGGCAAACCTGAGCAATGGCTTTATATCAACATTATCATACTTTCCCTGTCTACTCTTTATGAATTCACTGTGTACGATTTGATCTTCGTAGCCTCTGGATGATGTTATTTTGGAAAGTATTTTCTCGATACCCATTATTTGGTCCTCTTCCCTGCCCTGAATAAATATGTATATCCTGACAGCAAGCTGGTTGGGGTGGTATAGAGGTTGTTTATTCTTATGTTTATCCGATGTTTGGGGTCCCCACTCCCATTACTATCAGGCGTGTTTCCATTGGGGGGTGATGCCAACCGTCGGGGATCACGGTTTTCTTTTCAAATGTGATTTTCACCCTGTTAGAATCTATACGGCATTTGTTCATGTATCCCTTAACAATATCCTCTGCGGTCTTTCTTGCAAAATCCAGGGCGTCCACATATTTCTTGAACTGCTTTCTTTGCCCGGGTGCAAATACAAGAAAATCCTCTTCAGGTCTTTGCAGGGAATGTGGCCTGATCATAATTTCCACACGTTTGATACCTTTTCCCATAAGTGCTCCTACCGCATTACCAACTTCGAAACTTTCAGGTACCTTTATGTCTGCAATCAATATTTTTTGTATTTCATCCACGTAAGCCTTAACCGGTCCCCCAACCAGGACTACGGGAATATCCAGGTTCAATCGTGCCGGATATTTGCCGTTAAGTATGTCCCTGATTACTTTTTCATCAACATCTGGTAGCAGGAAGTGAACCAGTTCTCTTGACATATTTGTTGCAAACATTTCCTTGATATTTTGACAAAACTCTACCTTATTCACCCTGAGAAGCTTTGAAAGCATCTCAGCCCCTTTTTCAGAAGCTTCCACATTCCACTCCGTATAATCTCCCAGTACATGCAGGGCATCTGTCGGAGTGAATCCTATTGCCTGAACAAGTCTTTTCTGTATCAGGGAATCCAGTACATTTGCAGAAGGCATCCCATTTAGTTGATGAGAAATAGTTTGTATGGAAACTGGCTGTTCATTCAGTAAGTCCAGGATTTCCTTCTCTTGTGGGCTAATATACTGGTGGTCCGGTTTACTTTTCATAAAAAAGCGGGTTGGCTGGAAATTTTCATTTTCCATTACACGGAATGTGGGTGCCTGTTCGTTAAGAATCTCCATAAGGGGTGGGTAATGTGTAGCAGCTACACAGAGGGGTATTACTCTTCTGGGTCCGATATTTATTCTCTTTTTAGTAACCCATATATGACTGTCTCCCCCCATAGCAGAAGTTTCCATATCGATTGCTTTGACCCTTGTCTTCCAGCCCCCAACTGTTGCTCCCTCTGCTTTTAATTCCGGTAATCCTTTGTAGATAGCAGAAACATCGGTGCTTGTGCCTCCAACGTCCATGACGGCACAGGTGTTCAGGTCTGCCAGGTAAGAAGCACCCACCAGACTTGCTGCAGGTCCTGAAAAAATAGTTTCGATGGGTCGATTCAGTGCATCTTCTATGTTGACCACAGATCCATCACAACGCAACATCAGCATTTTTTCCTGTATTCCGAGTTTTTCGGTTTCATGGATGACTGACCGGATGAATTTTGTAGTAACAGGAATAAGCTGGGCATTGAGAAGGGCAGTGACAGCTCGTTCATAGGCTCCAAGTTCCTGGGAAAGCTCATGGCCGCATACAACAGGTTTGCCGGTAAGTTCAAGGATTTTATCCTTTACTTTAAGTTCATGTTCCGGATTACGGGTCCCAAAATAGGCAGAAACTGCGAATACCGAAACATTGTCTTGCACTTCTTTGATATATTCTTCCACTTTTTTCATGTCCAGGGGTGTCGACTCTTCACCGTTTTGGTCATGTCCACCTGCTATGAATACATAATTCTCTGCAGCAAGTTCTCTTTCCAGGGGATGATCACCAATAAGGATAAGTGAAGCTGATGCACCGGTTTTTTCCAGGAGGGTATTTGTGGAAAGTGTTGTGGATACGGACACCAGGTTTATGTTTTCCATATATTCCCTGTTCAGCAATCCCAGGACATTATGTATGCCCATAATGAGGTCCGGATAGGTAGTAAGGGATTTCGCCCTGTCTACGACTTTCCCATCCCGGTTACGGATAAGAACTGCATCCGTGTACGTTCCGCCAGCATCAATTCCCAGACTGTATTGCATTTTTCTTTCACTCCAAAAGGAGATTTTCCGTTAGGTATAAATGCTTTTACATTTGACTTCCGGGGGTCGGTGCTTTTTTTATATTCGAAATGAGTGTATTTTTATGATTATTTGTATGGGATGCCTGGATTCAGTTTTCTACTTTCTTTTTGAAAAATAACCAGCCCTTATTGTTCTTGCCGTACTTTGTCTTAACAAGAACATAGTCACCAGTCAATTGTTTTCCTTTTAGTGTGACGATGATTTCCTTGTCTTCAATCTTTATTGCTTCGTAGTTCCCCTTGTCCCATATTTCAACTTTGCCGGCTCCGTATTGTCCTTCAGGTATTTCTCCCTCAAAATCGGCATATTCCATTGGGTGGTCTTCTGTCTGTATGGCAAGTCTCTTGATTCCGGCTTTTTTTGGAGGTTGTTTGGGAACTGCCCAGCTTTTCAGTACACCATCAATCTCTAGCCTGAGATCGTAATGCAGATTGCTGGCGTCATGTTTCTGTATTACAAAAATAGGCTCCTCGGATCTGGAAGTTTCTTTGGCTTCAGGTTCAGATGTCTTGTCGAAATCCCTTTTTTTCCTGTATTCTTCTAGCATAAATAAAAATATGAGTAAAGAGCTATAATAGGATATTGCAATTATATGGGGCTTTCAATGCTGGAAAAAGTTGATCTCTCAAAAAAAATAGATGATAAGGAGTACAAAGATTTAGTCGATAAACTTGAGATCAAAATGGGGGAATTACAGCGCAAAAGCTGGAAAATGCAGGTTCCTATAATTGTTGTCTTTGAGGGCTGGCATGCTTCGGGTATGAGTGATATAATAAACCGCTTCATTCTTCCCATGGACCCCAGGGGTTTCCGTTTCCATACAGCTACCAGTCCCACAGATGAGGAAAAACTCCGACCTCTTTTGTGGCGCTTCTGGACCAAAGTTCCTGCCCGCGGACAGGTGGCCATCTTCGATCGCAGCTGGTACAGGCGAGCAATTATAGAACACATTGAAAAAAACAATGGAAAAGGACTTGGCAGATGCCTGCAGGGAATCAGGAGTTTTGAGAGGCAGCTTGCAGACGATGGTTATCTTATAATCAAGTTCTTTCTGCACATAAGCAAGGAAAAACAGCAACAACGGTTTAAAGAACTGGAAAAGAATAATGGGGATCTTTTTATCGTGGGGGAAGATGAGGTGGATTATGCAAATGAATATGAAACCTATCTTTACACCGTAGAAAAAATTCTGGAAAACACGGATTCTTTCAGGGCTCCCTGGACAATCGTAGAAGCAAATAACAGGAATTTTGCCACTGTCAAGATCATGACGGCTTTTATAAATGCAATGGAAGATAAACTCAAAGAGGTAGACTATAAATCCGTGACTGAAACTACTGTGGATCTCTTTCCTAAAGAGGATTTACCGGGAATGCCATCCCTTAAAACTTCCATACTGGCACGCACTGATATGGAAAAAACTATTGATAAAAAAGAATACAAAAAGAAAAAAAAAGACTATCAGGAACGTTTGAGGCATTTGCAATATGAATTGCTGAAGCGCCAGATTCCTGTAATTATTATTTATGAAGGCTGGGATGCATCAGGTAAAGGGGGTAATATCCGAAGGCTAGCTCACCGGCTCAATCCACGTCTCTATTCGGTTATTCCCATTGGCGCTCCCAATGATTATGAAATCTCGCGTCATTATCTCTGGAGATTCTTAAAGGAAATCCCGCCCGCCGGTAGAATTGCTATTTTTGATCGTAGCTGGTATGGCAGGGTCATGGTAGAACGGGTAGAACAGATATGCACGGAAAACGAGTGGAAACGTGCTTATCGGGAGATTAATGAGTTTGAAGCGATGCTTACCGACTGGAATGCTGTAGTCGTTAAGTTCTGGTTACAAATAGATCAGGATACCCAGTTTGAAAGGTTCCAGAAAAGAAGTGAAATTCCTCACAAACAATGGAAAATCACTCAAGAGGATTGGCGAAACCGCGAAAATTGGGATGCATACCGTGAAGCTGTAGATGAGATGCTTGAAAAAACAAGCACTACTTATGCCCCATGGACAATTGTGGAAGCTAACGATAAAAAATATGCCCGTATAAAGGCCCTGAAAACCGTCACGGAAGCAATTGAAGAAAAACTCAAAAATTAATCAGACAAAATTTTCTTTATGTTTTTTGTACATTACATGAACCATACCATCGGCAAGACCAATCTTTGGGACATAGATTTTATTGATATTTCCCCACTTCATAGCTGATAGGTACACCTTTGAAGCCGGTACGATTACATCAGCACGATCCGGTTTCATATTGAATTTGATTATGCGTTCTTCAACAGTGAACTTGCCCAGGTAGTTTGACGTTCGTTTGAGTTTTTTATATTTCAGGGGTTTTCCTTCTTTTTTTCCGGCATGTTTGAATAATTTGTTTATATTTCCTCCAGTACCGATTGCGCAAACATTTTCTTCATCTTCAAGAGTATCTTTGATCCATTTTTTCATCCTTTTCCAATTCCTCTTTGGCACCAACCCTTCTTTTATCCGGATTGTTCCAATGTTAAAAGAGCGGGATTTGACCGCATGTTTTCCCTTGAAAAAAGTAATTTCGGTACTTCCTCCTCCTACATCGATGTATAGATATGACCCATTCCTGTCCAGTATTTTTTCTATGTGATTGGAATAAATTACTTTTGCTTCCTTTTTTCCTTCAATGACCTGCAGGTCGATATCACATTCTTTTTTGATCCGGTTTACTATTTTTTTGTGATTTTTAGACTCTCGCATTGCCGATGTTGCATAAGCCATGTATTCTATAGGCTGGTAGACATTTATTAGGTGTCTGAAAGCCTGCATTAATTCTACAAGTTTGTCTGCTTTTTCTTCGGATATTTTCTTGTTGATGAATGCATCATCACCCAGCCTCAGCGGTATCCTGAGCAAGGAAACCCTTTCAAAATAAGGCTGGCCGGTTTCATCCTCTACCCGTGAAAACAGGAGTCTGATAGCATTGGACCCTACATCAATAGCAGCAAATTTCATTTATTAGCCTGCCTGGTCTTTCTGGCCAGATAATCATATATTTCGTCCTGGCATCTGACTTCTTTATCGTCAACACTTATCAGGTAGGGATTATCCTGTTTCTCATTGATAATCCTTGCTTTTTTCCTGTCGTTGAACTGTATTTTCATAAAGTCCCAGAGTTCTTTCTGTATATCCGGATCATATATGGGGGTGGCAACTTCTACTCTTTTGTCAAGATTGCGTACCATCCAGTCAGCAGATGAGATGTAGTATTTAGTATCCCCCTCATTGCAAAATACAAAAATCCTTGAATGTTCAAGATATTTATCTACAATACTAATGGCATTGATGTTTTCGCTCTGTCCTTCAACGCCGGGCACAAGGGAGCAGATGCCCCTGATTATCAGATCGATCTTAACGCCTGCATTGTTTGCTTCATAAAGCGCATCTATCATTTCCTTGTCCACAAGGCTATTCATTTTTGCACAGATGAACGCCTCCTTTCCCTGGGATGCATTTTCTGTTTCCCTTCGAATCAGGTTCAAATATTTCTTTCTAAGCTGGTGGGGAGCTACAAGCAAATGCTGATAATCATAAACTTTGTAGTTATGTTCAAAAAATTCAAATAAATTACTAATTTCTTCATTGATTTGACTGTTAAAGGTAAAAAGGCAGTGGTCACTGTATACTCCCGCAGTTGATTCATTGAAATTACCGGTTGCTACGGCACTATAAAAAACAGATCCATCCTCTTCTTTGCGTTCTATCTGGCAGAGTTTGGCATGTACCTTCAACCCCGGGACACCGTCAATTAAGATGGCCCCGGCATCTTCCAGCATTTGTGTCCAGTAAATATTGGCTTTTTCATCAAATCTGGCCTGTAATTCCATTACTACTGTTACTTTTTTGCCATTTTTGATGGCATTTGTCAGGGCATTGATAACTTTTGAGTTCTTTGCAACCCTGTACAGGGTAATTTTAATCGAGGTGACCATCGGGTCAATAGCTGCTTCCCTGAGCAGGTCTATCATATAATCAAAAGATTGGTATGGGTAGTGGAGAAGAATATCTTTTCTTTTAATTGCTTTTAAGATACTTGTATGTGCCTCGATCGAGGGGTGTGTCAATGGAGGCGAATTCTGGTATTCAAGTTCTTTCATTCCCATGCGCGGAAAATCCATAAAATCTCTGGCGTTATGGTAGCGACTTCCGGGAATCAGGTTTTCAAAATTATTCATTTTGCTTTTCCTGAGGATAAAGTTAAGCAAGTGTTCGGGAATTTCCCTGTCATATACAAATCTTACAGGTAGTCCACGTTTTCTTTCTTCCAGACTCTTCATCACTTTTTCAAAGAAACTTTTTGTTACATCTTCCTCAAAATCGAGCTCAGCATCCCTTGTAAGTTTTATTGTATAAGCGTCGATTCTGTCATAGTTAAATATTGCAAAAATATCTTTTAAGCCAAATCTTATGATATCATCCAAGATTATAACATATTTCTTGTCATCTTTTGAAGGCAGGCTGATATATCTGGATAAAATATCGGCAGGAATCTCTATTAGGGCATATTTATAATCTGCAGAATCAGCTTTCCTGTACATGTGGATTGCAAGATATATTACATGATTTTTTAGGTAGGGGAACTTTTTGTTTTCATCCAACATTAAGGGAACAAGCGAAGAATGAATCTTTTGTTTAAAATATTCTGAAATGTACTCTTTATGGTAATCCTTGAGGTTTTTTTCATCAAGTATGTATATTTTATTTTTCTCGAGTTCTTTACTAATTTCCTTAAATACATCATCAAAATCATTTTGCAAAGTCAGAACTGTACTCTGTATTTTTTGCAACACTTCTTTTGGCGATCCCCCAAACATCACTTTTTCTTTAATGTCGGCATCAATCATTCTTCTGATTGTTCCCACGCGTACACTGAAAAATTCGTCAAGGTTTGATGAAAAGATGCCCAGGAACTTCAATCTTTCCATCAGGGGTACACGGGTATCGGCAGCCTCTTGCAATACTCTTTCGTTGAAGGATAGCCAGCTAATTTCCCGGTTGATATATTTAACAGATTCTCTTTTCATGGTATCCCATTGTATACAATTCTGGATGTATCTATTTGTGGCATTTTAGTGATCAGAGAATATATATCAATTTTGTATGTATTCTATATATTACTACCAAAAATATTAATCAGATATTTTTTGAATACATGCCTGCAATGGATTCTGCAAACATCTTCCCAAATTCCGGTCCGGTAATACTTTCCCATTCAGCAGGGAATTCATCCCGCAGTTTTTTTATTTCTTCTTCTTTGTAATGGATGAATGCATCAATATGGCCATCAACAGAATTGTTTTCCCCTTCTCCATAGGAGGTACTTTTGTCCCCCCAGTGTCCACTTTCCTTGAATCCGTTCAGAAGCTCGATAGCAACGGCTGCATCATGCATATCTCCCAAATTATCCTGAAGACTTTTCAGCCGCTTTATTGTCTGTTTGGCTTCGTCTCCCAGGACTTCCTGGAAGAATTCAAAGGTATAACGCAGGATTTTCACATCTATACGTAATCTGTGCAGTACTTCCAGAGGTGCTTCATGGGGGTCAGGACCTACTTTGTCTTCATAGGCAAGGACGTTTGCATATTGGCCATAAACAAGTGTGGGAAATACTTCTCTTACACTGGTAGGGCGGGGAGTGCCTTTACTGTTTTCATCTTCCATTTTCCAGTACTTATTTTTCCCCAAGGCATCCTCAAATTTTTTCTTGAACCTGTTGTACCTTTTACCATCCAGGTATTCCAGCATATTCCCTCTTTCTTTGGCCCTTTCTATCTCGATGTTATCTTTCAGGAAATCGAGTTCTCCTTTACGTTCTTCTGGCAACTCATCGCAATAGTGGTCAATACGCTCAAGGAATACGTCCATGTCCCTTACATTGCCGAGTGCTTTTCGGGTGCGTTTTATTCCTTTGAGATATCCGCCAAGTTCTTTCATGTCAAGGTAGGGATTGAGAACTTCGAAACCGGCTTTGATACGCATGGCAGCCACACGCATGTCATGTAGCTCTTCTATATCCCTGCCGACTTTTGTTCCCATTTCATGCTTTTGCATTTTCTTGAAATGTTTCTGGAAGATCTTCCGGGCGGCTTCGGCCATTGTGTCATCGGTTTGGATCTCATTCTTATTTTTTGATTTTGTGTTATCGTCTTTTTCTTCTTCAGGAGCGATTTCGATTTGCTTTTCTTTCAGCTCCTCTGCAACTTGTAGTTCTTCGTAATCCTGATTCATAATGTATTCTCCCCCAATCTTGCTTTGGTCTTCTTGCTCTTGATTACCTGTAAGTTCCATCATTATAAGTTGGGCCAGGGCAATAAAAAATGAATTATTTTTAGAGTTATTTTTTAATTTATGTTGCTTTGTCCCTAAAAGATGAATAAGCATTTCTTTGAATATCCTTGTTATAAGAAAGAGTGTAGTGGCTAGGTATCCCAGTGCGATATAGGACACGTTCGGATATATCCATTTTTCAGGATAGAGGTAAATAAACCCGCCTATAATGATTGCATATAAGATGGCACTTAGCAGGGTATAACCGATTTCCTGTTTTATTAAAAGATTCAATCCCAGCAGTATGAGTGCGAGCCCCGTTGCAAATGCGCCAATGGTCACCAATATTTCCCCTGGCGGTGAATAACGGTTCAATTCCATAAGCATAAGGGCCATAGCGCCCCCTATTCCCAGTGTTGCGCCTGCTATTACTGCAAAAAGACCAATAATCAAAGATTTGCCCGAGCCCATGATGCCCTATATATATTTAATAATTTTAAATCCTTTCCATCGTAAACAGAACTATTTTCAGATGAATATCTGGACTTCATGGCCTTAATGTATGTCGAAATCTGTGTGCTTATTCGTTTTTATGATTTTTGATGTGAATTTCATGAACATTGTTACTTAACATGTGTACATCAAGTTAATACCGATGTACATACAAACTTTCATCTATGGAATTCCTCGACTCATCCACCTTTGAGTATCCAGGAAAGGATTTGTTTGTTTTCCTTTCTGACATCAAATACATTATCCTATTCTATGTCTTCGGGGATTTCCTAACCACCATTGGAGCCTTGAATTTTGGGGTCGAGCAAAACGGGTTTATAGCATTCTTACTGGCGGAATTTGGCCTGGGGGCCTTTTTGCTTTTGAAACTTCTATTTATTGTGGTGGTTTATTTGAACTACAAACTCATCAGGCAATCCGGCTTATCCTGGAGTTCATTTCTGTGGAATACATCCAAATTTGCGATTGCTTTTTTGGGTATTGTACTTGTAGTAAATAACTTGATGGTTATGCTGACCCAAACCAGTTTAATCGTCTAATTCCTAAAAAAGTAAATTATGTTTTCAAGTCTTTTGTACTCATATTAATGGAAATTTCTGCGATATCGCCACTGTATTCAGCAATCCTTTGCAGGCTTTCCACAATGAAGCCAAATTGGTGTGAGTTGGTGTCTACCTGCTTGTTCTTGTACAATGCAGTACCTTCCCGGGAAATTTTCTTTGCATTCTTTATGACCATGTTTGCTTCCATGGGATCGAGATTTGTAAGCAGGGCCATGGACTGCTTGAAAATGGTCTGGACATCTTCTGCCATCTTGAATATGGGATCATCAGGTTCCACTTCATTTTCCATTTCAATCAGGTTCTTTGCAATCCTGACCGCATGGTCTCCGATTCTTTCCATGCTTTTAGTAACAATCCGATAGCCCAGACACTCCCTGGGTCTTTCGATACCGATCTTTTCTGAAAGGTTGCGGTCTTCAATGGCTGCTTTCAGCTGTCTTACAGTCAAAAGGTAAAACCTGTCGATCTCATTGTCCCTGAGGATTATATCCTGGGCAACTTCTTTATCATTTTTCTCAATTGCATCCATTATGTCGCTTAACATTGATGTTAATAGGCCGGACATATTTTGCAGAGCTCTGTGGAGGGAAAGGTCTCTATAGTTGAGCAGGCTTTGCAGCACAAGTTCATGATGACTCTCCTCCACCACTTCAAGACCTACAAGCCGTTTGCGGGATGCATCTTTTATGAATTTACGATCAGCTGCACTGAATCCTTCTTTTGACTCCATTTTGATTATATCATAGCCTGCAAGGTAATGGGAAATAAGTATCCTGAAAATGTCTTCCGGCTCGGCTATAGGAGGCTGATTATACATTTTTCCTTTTTTCGGGACAAGACGATTAATTTCAATTTTGGTCTCGTATCTTTGATTCTTGTTGAGTGTATCAGAGGATATCAGGAGAGAGCTATTATTCTGTGGTGCAAGGATTACGCTATCTCCAGCTTCAAGACCGGCTCCTCTCACCCAGTTTATGGGGAGGGATACTATAAAGGTAGAGCCGCCCGTGAGTTGTACTTTTCTTCTTTCTGACATGATATTTTCCTTTAATTTTCATAAAAATTGAACAATAATTATTTCAGGGGAGGGTAATATTTCCGGAATGCTGGCTGAGTTTACCTGTCATTTTGTCATCATCGATTACTTCGAGATCGATAGTGTAGTTCCCATAAGGGTCGATGTTCATGGGACGTACTTTTTTGCCAGTCAAATTGTAATCATATATTGTAGTACCATTTTCATACCACATTGCCCAGTTGTAACGTACAATCGTACCATCTTCGTCATAGGATTCAGAAGCATCCATTACAATGTAATCTTGGAAATAATGATTCCCTGTTGATTGGTTTACTTTACTTTCCGTCTCAAAATATATTTTTGCAAAAGGAGTTGGAGGGATGTAATTTTTCCTGAAAAAGTTTGTATACATTGACATGATCTTTAATTTCAATACGTCTTTTGTTTCAGGGAAATAATTATTCTGGAACGTCTGGAAAGTAGAGGAGTAATAGATGCGATATTCTGAATTATTATATATGGGTCCGATATATGTAGAATTATTATAATGGGCAGAGTCGTTGAACGTTGAATTTGTATAATTTCTTCCAAAGAAGGTAAGTGTGCCATCCTGATTGAGCGAGTAGTTTCCAGCCTCTTTTATATTTGTGTTATTTGTAGTATTATATAATTCATATTCACAATCGTATGGGTATCCTGCAAGATATGGATGATTCTGAAGCACTAGGGTATAGTTCAGGGAAAGGTTATTCCATTTGTATGTTGTGAGTTTTTCAGATGTGTTCACTACAATATCTTCAAAACCAATGATTATTTTTTTGTTTTTCTTTGCCGGAATCTCCAGCATATTCGTAGAATTATATATTATAGGATATTGAGAATATTCAGCATTATGTTTTATGTAACCATCTTCATTAAGTATTTTGTAATTTTTCGCATAATTATCATTAATTGCAATTGCAGCAATCTTTGAATCTTTAATATCCATATTAAGAACAGTCAAATTTATCATATTCCAGTGAGTAGAGTTCCCTTCAGGATTTATGTCCATGATTTCTAGGTGTTCATTATCTAATGTGGACTGATAAGTTTGCCTTTCAGCCATATCCTTTTGTGCTGAAGATATGATCATGGCCACGCCTGATGCAGCTACGATGGTTACAAGCATCAGAAGTAATGTGCCCATTATTACGGAAACTGCTTTTTTGTCATTTATAAATTGGTTGGCCTTTATATCCGGCATGTCTATTACGTCTCATGGATGAAATATATACCTTTTCAATATATTATATATATACGTATGGATGTATTATAGTTCTACGCCAAAATCTTTAAATCTCTTTCTAGAATACTGGGGGAATAACAATGGTTTTAGCAGGAATCGGTATTAAAGAACTTCCTTCATCCTCTATTATTCTTATTGAAGAAGAGATAGGATCTATAAAAGGTGTGTTTGTACAGCGAACAGCATACAATATGGCAAAGGAAGGAAAAAAAGTACTTTATATTTCCAGTACTCGTTCAGAAGATGAAGTAGTCAATGAGATGAATCTTTTTAAGATGGAAATCCCGGAAAGTATGAAATTAATTGGTAATTCCAAAGCACAGTTGACTCTTATGGAAATATTAAATGCAGAAAAAGCAAAGAAATTCCTGAAAAACCAAAATTTAGATGAATCCGTTGAAGACATGTACAGTTTTGACGTCTTCGTTATTGATACCTATTCTTATTTGTTTATGGATGAAAGTTTTGACAGATGGCTAAGCTCATTTGAACAGATTTTGGAGATCCGGAAAAATGAAAATGCTATTTTCATAATTACTACTGATGTAGGTGTTCTCGAAGAAAGGGTGGAAACTACAATACGTTCTCTTGTGGATGGGATTATCCAGTTCAAGGTGGATAAGACTGGGAATAAAGTAAATCGATACATGCTTATTCCCAAAATGAAGGGTCTACTTCCAATGGATAAAATCGTTCCTTTCAAAGTAACAGGGGAAGGCATTTTGCTTGATGTAAGGGAAAGAGTTGGTTAATCTTCCCCTTTTTTGATTCCTTCATTCAAACATTTTGTCAATATCCGGCTTTTACTGAAGCGGTAGCTTTTGATATTCCAGCCTTGGCTTCTATTGTGTACCAACCATCTGACTTTCCAAGCGTTGGAGCAACAGATACCGTTCCATTGGAATTGGTAGTTTTATTGACCGCTATATGTCCACTGGGAGGACTTATACTGAATTCTACAGTAATATTTTCTGCAGGATTGCCCTGTTGGTCTTTGACACTGAACACGAGGGGGTCAGTTACAGGCATACCAGGTCCTGGCAATTTTTGGTTTCCTCCTGATACTAGTTCTATGGAGTAAGAATCAGCAGGACCTGCTGGCAGTATCAAACTTGTGCATGCCAGATAGCTAACAACTACAAGAACTGCAGTGTGCTTAAAACCATGTTTTATATCTCCTTCTGAGATTTGTCCGATTATAAGTCCGCCAAACGTTGCATTGATCATTATAAGATGGAAAAATCCCAGCTGGAAATCTATATTCGTAATTGCATCACTACCAAGGGCTTCGGAACCTGCACCCTGAATCATTGGAAGTAGACTTGTGGAAAGAAGATATATCAGAAGTACTATTACACCCTGTGCAAGATAAAATATTACGACATATTGTTTGAGGTTGCCTTCCTTTTCTCTCTCTATACCAATAACTGCTCTCATGTCCTCAGACGTGCGTTGCATTAGATCTGCAACATTACCTCCGGTGTATGCAGCCTGTACTATAACATTGTTGTATTTGCTCACAAGTTTACTTTTCAGTTCTTCGGCAACACCTTCCATTGCATATTCAAAAGGATGTCCAAGTACCAGTTTGGTTGCTGCATTTTTAATAGGTTTATCTATAGCGCCCAAATCGCTCTTGGAAAGATCGATAACCGCTTTCACGGGATCGATTCCTCCTCTCATCAATTCGGCCATTTTGAAAAGGAATTCACTGAAAGCAATTTCCTGCTGTCTTAATTTCTTTTTTTGTATGAATGTATCGATAGCAAAAGGTATGATAGCTATAAGTAAAGCGTAGATAATTATATGATCAAGATCTTTTTTTTTCGGAGTCGTCTTTTCCTCCAACAAAGTCTTCATGTCGATATCTGCATTTTCACCGGCAGCCTCGGCTTCCTCTATTTTGGCAGCCAATTCCTTGGCAAGTTTTTCTCTTTCTTCTACAGGTAAATCTGCTAACGAGCCACTAGAACTGTCGGAACCTCCCATGGGGAGAGCATGACCTGCAAATAAAGCACTTGCTAAAAGTAAAAAAGCCAATAATACGGGAATTCCAATGGTGAAATATTCTCGTCTTATATCATAACGGAATATAATCATTTGCCAGTATCTTCTAACCTGAAGCTTGTACTTTTCAAGATTCATATGACACTCCTTGAATATTTCATCCATAAAAGTATAAGAATAAGGATATTAATGAAGGGAAGTATCCCATAGACAAATAAGGTAAATAGGTCATGAGGTGGGATGAATAGTTGCAATCCAAGGGATCCTGAAACGACAATTCCCAAGACCACTAAAACAACACCTAAAACAGCTCCACTCATATATGCTTCACCATATACTGAGAGTGAATCCACAAATTCCTCCTGTGCCTGTCTTCTCATGGCCATGAGTTCATCTGATTTCATCTCAAGATAGGTCTTCAGTCCGCCACCAGATTGCATTGTATTGTTGATATCAATGCAGATCGTTCTGAAAGTTTCGGAGGAAGTGTTGCTTATAAGATAACTCATTGAAGATACGCCATCTTCTCCAAGGAGGTCCACGCGGTAGATTACTTTCATGAACTCTGCGGATATACTTCCGTAATCTTCGATGGAAATACGTCTGATTACATCTAAGGGAGTTGAACCGGCGCTTGCAAGGATGGACATATAACCAAGTGCATATGGCAGTTCTTGGTCTATATTCATGTTTTTTGTGGATATCTTATTATAAAGCATAGATGGGAAACCCACAAGTACAACCATTAGGGCAAATGCACTCAGTAATAGTACGTACAGTATAAAGTATGGGGAATCTTTGAAGAATATTATGGATGCGATCCCTACTACTATAGAGGTTATCAACGCAGTGACAATTGCCATTGACACGAACATTCCCGGTGTCATTTCCATGTCTGCCTGATAGAGCAATTTTGCAATTTCTTCCCGTGGGTCATTATCAATATATCTACCAATGTTATAGCAGAATATCTTGTATTTCTCTAAGTAGCGGTCTACTAAAGAAGACTTTGATTTTTCTTCTTCTGGTGACTCTGGATCACAATAGTTATCGTATGGCATGTTTATGTGATGGATTCTGCCATATTGTCTATGTTTTCAATTTCTTGAAGTGTCATTTCGTCAATTTCTTCTGAAATATTATCTTCAGTTCCATGTTTGTCATGGTCTATCTCTTCCATTATGGCATCTTTGTCCCGGGCATAACGCCTGATTTCACGAACCACATCTTCATATTCCTTTATGTTGTTCTCACGCATCCATTCAAGTTGCCTGGTCCGGTCTTTCATTTCATTCATTAGGTATTCTTCATCCATGCCAAATTCCTCAGTGATGTCCTCAAACATGGCACTGCTTCCACTGAATACAAAAGTGTCATCATGTGCGTTCCATTTGAACACGGGATTGGTAATCAGGTCTCCCCGGTCTGGATCAACTTCTACAAGTTCTACAATACGGACTGCACGGCGGATGAAATGTTCTCCTACTTTGATCATTGAATTGAAAATAATTACATCAGTACTTGAAAAAAGGTTCCTGGGAACATTCATGGGTTCGGATTCAACCCTCGACACAAGTTCTTTCATTGAACCTGCATGGATGGTGCCCATGCAAGGGTGACCCACAGAAATTGCCTGAAAAAGAGTACCTGCTTCAGCTCCACGAACCTCACCTACAACTATGTATTCAGGACGCTGTCTCAGGGCTGCCTTGAGCAGGTCATAAAGCTCGATATCCCCGGCGGATTTTCCATCAGATCCGCTACCGAATCCCGCTCTTGTAACAGATTGGGTCCAGTTTGGGTGCATTAGATTCATCTCTGCCGTATCTTCAATGGAGACAATCTTGTACTCGGGTCTTATAAATGAACCCAGGGCGTTAAGTGTGGTCGTTTTACCTGAAGCTGTACCTCCTGCGGCGAGGATGGCACGTTTGTATTCTACAACAATCCAGAGGTAGGCAAAGACTTCACAGGTGAAGGTTCCATAGTTTATGAGGTCAACTACGGATACCGGATTGCTTTTGAAACGCCTGATTGTAAAGGTCGAGCCTTTTTTTGTAACTTCTTTTCCCAGGGTCAGATTGACACGACTGCCGTCTGTAAGTGTTGCGTCTCTTATTGGCTGAAGAACCGATATGTGCCTGCCTGAGGACTGAGCCATTTTCATAACAAAATTATTCAATTCCAGTTCTTCAAAAATGACGTTTGATTTTATGGAACCATACATACGATGATTTATGTACACATTCATGTCGGGACCGTTGCATGTAATATCTTCAATATAAGGGTCATTCATAAGAAGATCTATTTTGCCAAAACCAGTATATTTTTTAAGTAGGTAATAGAACATTTTTTCATTCTGATAATCTGTCATATTGAACTGATAAATATCAATAATGAACCGGAATCGTTCTCTAAGAGCATTCTTGCGGTCTTTTGGATCTACTACAAGGATATCGGTACTTGTCAATTTTTCAAAGGCACTTTCTATAATCTCAAGATTACGTAATTCTCCCGCACTTAGGGGGGGTTCAATGCATTGATATTCTATTTCCTCGCCGTTGTATTCCACATGAGCATACTGGAAAGGCTCCTCTACAACATAGGTCACATTAACTTCCTTTACATGCACTCCCATTTCGGGTTCTGAAATCGGACCGACATCAAATTCGATTTCTTCCATGTCTTCACAGGAAGGGTTGAGGTATCTTTCAAGAAAGGAATTCAGGCTAAATTTAGAATTGTTTTTATGTTTTTTTCCTTTCCCAGTTTTACTTTCCTTTTCTTCCTTTCCACCAGAGCGTGATATGAGGGATGTAATTTTTGTGGAGATTCCTTTTTCCCCAGAATTTTGTTGTACTTCGGTTTCTTCTTCTGTTATCGGGCTTTCCTTTGATTCCTCATCTTCATTGGATGTACTGGTCTTTTCTTCAGGAGATGGGGATTTTTCGTTTTGGGAATTGTTTGTGGTAGTGTCCTCTTCGGTAGGAATAAATTCATTTTCAGGTCCATCCTCAAAATCTGCTTCTTCGGATTTCTTTTTGATTTTATCCAATATGCCCACGATTGAAACCTCCGTACATCACTTTTCTTTCATCCCATCTTCCTTTTCCAGACAATGAGTCTGGCTATCAGATTGATTATCATGACTATAGCAATCAGTACAAATGCTGCTGCAAAACTTTCACCCGGGTCTACCATATGGGGGAATTCAAAACCGTGGTACACTGTGATTGGCAAGGCGGCTATGGAATCCTGAAACGGATATAGTTTTAAATCAAACAAAAGTCTGCTATCTGAAGCAACTTTGTATTCTGGATAAAATTGTGAGTATCCTGCACTCAAGATTACTACGGCTGATTCTTCAGCTGCTCTCCCAACACTGAGCACAACTCCTGTTAATATACCGGCCATAGCGTAGGGAATAGTGATGTCTCTTATAGTTTGCCACTTTGTGGCCCCTAATGCATAACTTGCATCTTCAATTTCTCCTGGCACGTTCATGATGGCTTCTTCAGTAGCTCTTTCTATAACAGGCAGTACAAGGATTGCAAGAGCAATAATGCCAGAGAGCATGGAAAATCCTCCTGTCACGGTTCGCATGTAAAATACCAAAAATAAGAATGCAAACAATCCAAGCACTATTGAAGGTGTGCCAGAAAGCACGTCGATGAAAAATCTGAAGATTTTGACAAGGTAACCGTCTTTTGCGTATCTTTGTAGGTATATTGCCGTACCTACTGCAAGAGGGGTTGCGAGTAATGTGGATCCCAAGGAGAGATATATACTGCCTATAATAGCATTTCCGATAGCACCTCCAAACCCATCAAAACCGGCTTCAGAAGTAAGCAGAAACTCAGGTGTTATATAAGGTATGCCTGCCATTGCAATCTTGGACAGTATCCCTATCAAACACAGCAACGTGATTGTAATTGCCAGATATGAGATACCAGCAAAGAAGTAATCCTTTAGTCCACGTCTGTTCATGCGTAGTCTTTTCTTCTTACCATTCAGGTAAGGGATAAGTCCGATATGTACTCTCTTTTCCTCGTTCATTTGTTCCCTCCCATTTTCCTTGCTATGGCTACAAACAATATCTCTAATGCAAAGAGGACTGCTGCAACAGCACATAGGGCACTTTTATGCTCGGGTATCGCCACATGATAACCTATGTCATTGAGTATTTTAGATGTCATGGGATATCCGCCACTGAAAATGGAATTGGGGACTTTGGTGAGTATGCCAACTACCATCACAACTGCCATGGTTTCTCCCATTGCTCTCATCATGCCGAGTATAATGGATGAGTAAATACCTCCGGAAGCAGTTGGTAATACTATATTTCGTATTGTTTCCCAGTGAGTCGTCCCCATTGCAAATGAACCCTGGCTATATTCTTTAGGCACACTGCGCATGGCATATTCTGAAATTGATACGATAGTTGGCAGTATCATTATCGTAAGGATCGTTGAGGCAAGCAGGATACTTGTCCCACTTGTAGGTGATGTATCATAAAATATAGATATAAATCCCAGATTATTACTGATAGCAGGTTCAATATATTCTCTAAATAAATTTGAAAGAATCAGGAAACCGAATATTCCATATACAACAGAAGGAATTCCAACAAGCAGTTCGACAAACGGGCGAATCATGTTGGCTGTTTTTTCAGAAGCATATTCTGCTAGATAAATTGCTGTAAAAATGCCTAAAGGTACGGCCATGATCATAGTGAGGAATGTAATTATGATGGTGCCTAGGAGAAATATTCTGACTCCGTAGACACCATCTGTGTAACTCCATTTGTTCCCTGTAAGGAAATTGATAAGTCCCTGGTTTTCAAAGGTAGGATATGCATTTTGAAAGATAAAACCTATGAAAAATATGGTAATCAATGCTGTTAGAATACCGCATAAAAGGAATGTAACGTGTGGAAGATCTGTTTCATCTCTGCTTTTTTGAATGTCTGCAAAAAATGATGTTGTGAAGAGTGATTTGAATTCCATATTTTTTTCTCAGACGTTTTTTAATTAAAAAAGAAGATTTGTGCCGACGCACAAATCATCATTATTTGGGCAGTATTTATTACTCATTAAGAGTGTACATGGACCAGAAACCGGCTTCTGTGAAGCATTCCTGTGTCTCACCGGAGCTTGCCAGAGCAAAGTCGATGAAGTCCTGCTGTTCAGGAGTTGGGTTTCCGAGGGTGAGGTAGTTAAGTGGTCTTGTCATGGCTTGTGGGTAGTCACTTTCGCCTTCAAGAGCAAGTTTAAATTCGTCATCTGCATCTGATATGTCTGCTGTTGAAGTAGCAAGTGGCTGGCAGTTTATACCATTGACTACTACTGCTTCATCATTTAATCCTTGCTGAGCAAATCCCCAGTCGACAAAGCCGATACCGTTTGCGTCATCCTCTACGGCTGCAAGTACGCCTGCATTACCCTTTGCACCTTTTGCATTTGATTCATCGTTGATGAATTCAGCATCCTTGCTTTCAGTTGATCCGTATTTTGAAAGGTATTTTGATACGGTTTCTTCAGTACCACTAGGTTCAGATCTCTGGTAGACTGTGACGTTAATAGTATTTGCTCCTGTACCATCTCCTTCATTTATCTCAGCTGCAGTTATGTTAAGAGCGTCACTGCTAATGTCGATGTGTGCTTTGCCATCCTCATCTGTGGAATTATAAAGTTTCTCTACTGCATATACATCGGTGAAATTGAGACCTGTGCCATTAACATCAACGTTAGAAATAATGGCTACTGCACTTGCACCGATCTGGTGTGACCTGATTTCGGGGTAGACTGCGAGTTCACTGTCTTTGACTGGCCTGGAGGCAGCACCGATGTCACAGAGGTCGAGACCTGTGGAAGATACACCGTCACCGGATCCGGTTCCCATTACGGTTACCTTCATGTTAGGGTGCTGTCTCATATATTTGTCAGCGAGGAGTTCTGAGACTGGCTGTACGGAGGTACTGCCTCTGAGAAGGAGTTCGTTGGCTGTTGCGATGTCGTCTGTAGCACCTGTGGTGTCAGATCCTACGTCGTTGGAAAGGTTGTCCATAATTCCGCCTACTGCTGCAGCGCCAGCGATGGCGACTACAACGAGTACGAGTGTTGCGACGATTGGTGAAACCGCCTCTTCGTTGTTGAATATGTTCTTTAATTCCATGTTTGTTTAATCCACCTATGGTAGTTGGTCGAGCACCAGATGCACCGCACTTACGGGGGTTCGGTGCTCGACCTACAATAAGAAATGTCAGTATATAGCATTTGTACAAAGGATATCTATAAACGCTAAAAAGTATAGACATAGCATTTGAATATATAGTATATCAGATATTCTGTAACATGTAATTTAGGTTAAAAAAGGAAGCATGAAGATTAAAACTTGATTTTGAAAAAGAAGAGGGAAAAGAAAACAAAAAGGATGAATATGTTCTGTACTTATCTTTTCTTCTTTTTCTTCATCAATTTTCCAAGATAGAATTTCGTATTGAATATAAGGCCAAATGCGATAAAGCACACTCCGGCAAAAACCATGATCCCGTAGTCATCAACGAAAAAGGAGATTTCCTTTGGAAAAAGGTTCAGTTTGCCCGTAATACCTGATTCGCCTTCCTTGGGCAAAGTCAGGTTCTTATTTACCGTATAATTATCATTTTTTTCGGGAATTACCTGGGTATCATTCTTGTTTGCAAAATTATCTTCTTCATCCTTTGAAGACGGTTTTTCTTCTACAATAACTTCCTCGGTGTCATTCTCCCAGTTACCTTTGACAGGATTCCACCACTGCTCGATCTCTTCCCCTGCCATATAGAAATTTGTACGCACCTTGCCCCAGTAATTGTTCCGTGCCCTGAATTCAAGTTCTGCATAGGGCAATTCATCGATCTCTTCGGCTGCTTTTATCGTGTAAGAGATTTTTTTGGATTCCGATGGGGGCAATAATACACCTTTGACATTAAGCAGGGTGGAATTGTTTGAAGTAGCAGAGGTCGAAACTTCCCATTCATTCAGTAGGTCACTTCCCTCGATGCTATCTTCAAGGCTCTTATTCACATAGTCATATTTCTGGGGTACAATATCTGAAATATTAGCCCATGCCGGTCTGTCCCCCACATTTTCTGCATGGAGTTGCACGGTGTATTCATTTGCATCCTTATTGTAGGTCAATGCCTTGTCCAGATTGATGTAGGGGCCGTGTACGATGATCTTTGAAGTGGGTGTATTCCATTCCAGTTCTTCTCCGAAAAACTCTGTGCTTACGACCAATTTGCCTATATCATAGGTTCCCGGTTTAAGCGGCATTAGTTTGTGGCTGAAAATGTACTTTTCACCAGCAGCAATTCGGGAATGGGTTCCAGAAGTAGAATTGTCTGTAGCAATTAATCCAGTCGGGATCTTCTGGAACTCCACATTTATATTGTCTACTTCATAATTGCCGAGATTGTAGACGCCTCCTTTTAAGATCACATAATCCCAGAGGTCGGTAACTGTTCCCATTTCCATATGCCAGGGACTTGTATCAATTTCGCCACGATGGTCATCACATTTATCCGGATAATTAAGGGAACGTGTCCCTAGTTTTTGGACAACTCTCAGGTCAGGCTTTACATATTCTTCAGAACATTTGAGGATTATATTCTCTGTGGTGTTGTAATCATCGTAGAAAAAGCCATTATATGTAACCAATGCACTGATATTATAATTGAAATCTTCAGGAGGTGTCTTTTCGTCCCACTTGTCTGCAACTACCGTGAAATTGAAACTTTCCTCTTCATCCGGCTCCATCCATCCAAATCTTTTATGGATGTTTTCTTCATCATCTTCCACACCCCGGTAATCCGTAATCTCCATGCCGCCGGTATTTATCCACATCTCGCAATCTTCAGCCCGGGCATCACCGCTATTTTTGATGGTGAAATATATCGTTTTTTCTTCATCCGGGGCAAATTCGTCCTCTGAGATCTTTATATCGTCTATTGTTTCAGAACTGACCTCTATCTCAATCTCGATCTGCGGTTCATATTTTTCTGCCCTGTAATATTTGAAAGTAGCAGATGGGACCTCTTTCGAATCAACTTTGATATCCTTGAGCTCGACTTTTATTTCATGATTCCATTCAAATGAACGATAATCCTCATTGTCCAGGAGGAGGGCATAATCTTTTACCTCTCCGGTAGCTTTGTTTGCGATGGATATTGAGGTAGATGTAGGGTCTTGTTTGGTGTCAAAATCAACCACCTTAATGATATATTCTGTATCATCAACATTTATGGTGTCTGTTTTTCCCCACTTTATTGTGGTTGACCCGTCGTTTTTCCATTCGATGTATTCATCTATCTCGTCATCAGTATCTGCAAAACATGTGCCTGTGGAAAAGAAGACAAATAAAAGCAAGCAGAGTATTAGAGTAGCAACTGGGTGGGCTTTGTGAGTAGGTGGCGTTTTCATGAAAATGATTCTCCACTTATCGGGAAATCATATAGTATTCCCATATTGCTTTTTATATATCAGGTACAGCAAAAGCAGAATACCAACTCCTGCAAGGAGTGGACCATCCAGATAACCCATTTCACCAGACGGTGAGTATAGACAGGTCGAAAAGAGGGAATATGCTGCCAACATTGATGCTACGAACAACCCGTTCATCTTGCTCATAATTACTTATGTGGCTATTTTCAGATATAATGTTTATACAAATGAAATAAAAGGCTATTTTGGAAATATATAGTAGTGTATATTCAGGTTGAATTGGGATTTGTTATCAGTGTGTGGATAAATGCTCCAATTGCAACTACTATTGAAATTCTGGACATTGTGAATACCATATTGGAGTAAATAGGATTGAGTACATACCATGAAAGGCCGCCCAGGATATGAGTAAGGCTCATCATTAGCAGAATATATACGCCTATTGAATAGATCTCGCTATCTTCAAGGTTTTTCAAAATTAGGTATCCTCCGATGTAGTAAAATGTAAATGTGGCCATCATGTAGGGTATGAAGATATCATTGCGCAGCGCAAAAAGCAGCGTCGGGCTGTACTCGTATTTCATTATGGTTGAAAGGTCCGGAGCAAAATAGAAGGTAAAGAAATAATCAATCAGAACAGCAAAACTAAGTATGAGGGGTAATAATTTATAATTGTGATAGATCGATTGTAAGTTCGGAAAGGTTTGCTGCATAAGCATTTATCCTTTTTATACTGTCCAGCGGGATGTTTATTGGTACCCCTTCTTCATGTAGGTGGTTTATAGTGTCAATTTGATCTTTATATTCTTTTAAGATATATTGAGTATTCACACCTTTCAAATAACAATATTCTGTAGTGTCAATTTGTTCATTATATTCTTTTAAGATATTATTTGCTTCTTCTTTGTTAATATATTTGAATGCTTCATAACTTCTTCTCAGGTATGAATTTGATTGTATTAAAAACTTATTAATAATCGTCAATTTTTCTTTATCTATAGGGTTCCTCATAATATAGGAAGCAATTTTTCTAGTATGCTGGGCTATGTGTCTAATTTGGTCCCCGGCAAGCCGATAATAGAAAGCCTGTATCAGGTTCAGATGGTCGTAATCAGAAATTTTATTGAGGCGCAGGCGATCTATAAATTGTTTTGAAATAAGCATATGCATCCGGTCTGTATCTGCATTGCGGATCATAACATATTCTATTGTATCCCTGTCATTGTTCTTTAGTGCATATGCCAGGTCATCTATCATCGTTGATGTGATGGCAAACATTCTTTGCAACCCCTTCTCGAGGGTGAATTCATCACCGTCAAGAAGGTCCTGGATTATCAAGCAGGTCTCATTTGAATCGATAATTTCAAGACCCACAAAATCATGGCAGAAATCAACCACTTCATTGTAGGTTTCTTTAGGAATATGGTCGCTCCTTACTTCCATTATATCGTGATTGCCCAATATGTATGTGGCAATGAGGTCTCGTTTGAATCTTTGGATATCGCCATTAAGGTGTAAGGTCTTTTTACCCTTCTCTTCACTAATTGAGGTGGGAGTAATTAGGAGGGCTCCATTGTCCTGCAGGTTAAGCTTTACCTGTGAGCCTGCATACAGGTTGGACCTTGTTGCCCATTTTTTGGGCAGTGTCATTATATATGTTGATTTTCCCGTTACCTGGATTTTCCTGGTTTCCATCTAATATGCAGAAATCTCTTTTTGTATAAGTAATTCTCTCTAATTTAGATATTAGTAATAATTTATTGTTATGTATGTTTATTTTCACCATAAATATATAGAAATCACTCAGAATAAATATGCATTTTATTTGTAAATTACAACTTTGCACGGGTGGGTAAAAGGATTCTCCTTTCAACAGAAACCCTTATATATCTAAATTGCCAATCATCTACTGTATTACCCTATACCATAGGTGTGTTTTTACAAATTGATTTCTCGTTTTTTGCTGAGGTATACTGATGGATAATGACAAGCATTTAAAAGGCACAACCACTGTAGGCATAGTTTGCAGTGATGGAGTTGTTCTTGCCACTGAAAAAAGGGCAACTATGGGCAACTTCATAGCCAGCAAAACCGCAAAGAAGATTTACCAGATCGATGACCTGGTCGGGATGACCACTGCTGGCTCGGTAGGTGATGCCCAGCAACTTGTGCGGATGATTAGTGTGGAATCCAAACTCTATAAAATGAGGAGACAGGAATCAATAACCATCAAAGGCCTCACAACTTTACTCTCCAATATCCTTGGTGGGCAACGCTATTTCCCTCTAATGGTACAACTCCTGATAGGTGGCGTAGATAAGAATGGACCTGCTATCTTTTCACTCGATGCGATGGGTGGAAATATTGAGGAGACAAAGGCCGTTGCTACAGGCTCTGGTTCACCGATGGCTTATGGTGTTCTTGAAGACCGCTATCATGAAGGTATCAATGTCGAAGAGGGTATGGAACTTGCAATCCGTGCTCTTTACAATGCCATGAAAAGAGATTCAGCTTCTGGAAATGGTATCGATGTTGTCAAAATAACCGCGGATAGCTATAAAAGGATTGAGACTGGAGAGGTGGACAAAATTCTTGAAAACCTGAACTAAGCTACCTTATTTATCTTATTTTTTAAAATACTCTTTCCCATATTTTCTACTTTTTTATAATACAGGAAGGCATTTTTAATGGTCATAGAAGATATCCTAGAAGGATTAAAGAAAAAAATCGAGAAGAATCTTCCGGCTGGCACTACAATTTCAAATGTAGAATTTGAGGGTCCTCAGCTTGTGGTATATACAGAAGAACCCCGAAAGTTTGCTGATAATGGAAATATCGTACGGACCCTGGCCAAAAATTTAAGGACCAGAATAGTTGTCCGTCCTGATCCAAAGGTACTTTTGGGACCGGAAGAATCTATCGAGCTTATTAATCAAACTGTTCCCGAGGATTCAGGAGTTACAAATTATGATTTTGCTCCGGATGTCGGGGAAGTGATAATTGAGGCGGAAAAACCCGGTCTTGTAATAGGCAAGCATGGGGAAACCCTTCGTGAAATAACCAAGAAGGTAGGCTGGACCCCTAAAGTTGTCAGGACTCCGCCGATAAAATCCCGTACCGTGAAAAATATACGGGAATTCATGAAAAAGAACCATTCAGATAGAAAGGATATCCTTAAAACAATCGGAAGGAAAATTCACAGGGAATGTACTTCCAAGGATCACTGGGTACGTCTTACGTCCCTTGGTGGCTGCCGTGAAGTGGGTAGGAGTTGTTTCCTGCTCTCCACTCCGGAATCCAAGATTATGATCGATTGTGGTGTCAATGTAGGTTCTGACGATGATATGACTCCTTATCTTTACATTCCTGAAGTACAGCCACTAAATCAGATTGATGCGGTAGTTATTACTCATGCACATCTTGATCATCAGGGTCTTGTACCTCTTCTCTATAAATATGGTTATGATGGGCCAATTTATTGTACTCATCCCACCAGGGACCTGATGGTTCTGCTTGAACTGGACTTTATTGACGTGGCCGCCAAAGATGGAAAACGGATCCCATACGAATCTGCGGATGTACGTAATGCACTAAAGCACAGCATCGTACTGGAATATGAAGAAGTGACTGATATTGCCCCTGACATCAAGCTTACGTTCCACAATGCAGGCCATATCATTGGATCTGCAGTTTCCCATTTCCATATAGGTGATGGTTTGCATAATGTGGTAATAACCGGTGACTTCAAGTATGGGCCGACACGTCTTTTCAATCCTGCAGTAAACAAGTTCCCCCGGGTCGAGACCGTTATTACGGAATCAACTTATGGGGCCTCTAATTCTATGCAGCCTGCATTGAAAGATGCCGAAAAGAACCTGCAAAGAATTATCAAGGAAACTATAGACCGACAGGGTGTTGTGCTTATCCCTGCATTTGCTGTGGGAAGAAGCCAGGAAGTTATGATTGTCATAGAAGAAGCTATCAGGAAAGGAATTATCGATGAGGTCCCGGTTTATCTCGATGGTATGATATGGGAGGCAACCGCCATTCACGCTACCTATCCGGAATATCTAAATAATGACCTGAGGCGCCTGATTTTCCAGAAAGGACAGAATCCATTCTTATCTGAATGTTTCAAACCCGTGGATTCCAATGAGCTAAGGAGGAATATCATTGAAAATCCACATCCATGTGTGATCCTGTCGACTTCCGGTATGATGAGTGGTGGGCCGATAATGGAATATTTCAAAGCCTTTGCACCGAATGAAAGGAATACTTTAGTGTTTGTTGGTTATCAGGCCGATGGAACTATGGGTCGTCGCATTCAGAAAGGCTGGAAGGAAATTCCCTTGTCTTCCGGAGGCAAGGGTTCAGAAACCGTGCGAATGAACATGGATGTTGAAATTGTGGATGGTTTCTCCGGCCATTCTGACCGCAGACAGCTCATGGAATATTTCAAACGCATGAAACCACAGCCAGAACGTGTTTTTACCGAGCACGGTGATGAACGCTCGTGCATAGATCTTGCAAGTTCTGTCCATAAAAGAAAGAAAATCGAAACAAGAGCTCTTACCAATCTGGAAACTATAAGACTGGTATAAAGCTTTAATCAAGGAGGCTGCAGAGGTACTTCACAAGTTCCCTGTGGTCTCTTACAACAATATCTGCCTTGTTGAGAAGATCAGCGCTGACATAGGTTGGAACTGCAATGCAAAACAATCCTGCATTCTTTGCGGCTTCAACTCCCAATGGTGCATTTTCCAGGACAATGCATTTATCTTTTTGTACTGCAAGCCTTTCCACAGCAGTCAAATAAGGTTCGGGATCTGGTTTTCCCTTCTCTACATCTGTTCCTGCAATAATTGTATTGAATATTTTGGGGTAGAACTTACTCATCAGCGTTTCTACAATGGCACGGTCGGATCCTGAGACTACTGCAAGTTTGAACTTTGTTTGAAGGGATTTGAAAATTTCATCCATTCCATCAAATACATACGCCTTCTGGTTTTTGAAAAAAAGTTCTTTTTTCCTTTCATGTATCTGCTCCATATCCTCTTCAGTAGGCACCTTTCCTTGCTTTTCAAATATTTTTTCTATAATTCCTATGTGGTTGGACCCTTCGAGAATGTATATTTCTTCTTTTTCTATATCTATCCCTGCTTCTTTGAAGGAAGTTTTCCAGGCTTGTGCATGGAATGACATCGAATCTACAAGCACTCCATCGACATCTGATATGATTGCCTCTAAGTTTTCAGGTATTGCAGTTTTATCCATCACGGTTGAGTACTATTTTAGCTTATTAAAAGTTTGTTCGAAAAGATTATAACGATACAGGTCACATGTTATTATGGTGAATTCGCATGTCTAAATTCAACAAAAGGGATACAGAGAGAAAGGGTGCGAAAAAAAATGAAAACCTTGAGGAAAAACTCATTCAGGAAAATCTGAATGACCTTAAATCGGAAGGTGATGAAGTTCCGGAATAAAAACTTTTATTGTGTACGGTTATCCCTTTTGCAGTCTGTTTTTTGCATTTCAGGATGACCTGTGAAAAGTAGTTGAACATTCTTGACAAATATCAAGAAACATTATTAATTCTAAAAGGGCCAACCGGCCACTTATATGGGCCGGTTGCCTCTCTATTAAATATAAAAATTAGTCTTTGGAAAGCGATCTCAGCCTCTTGACGAGGGTGAGCCTTGCATCGTTCTCTTCTTTCACTTTCTCTTCAAAATGTCTGACGATCTTGTTGAGAGGAGCTGCAAGACTGTAAATCTTTGTAGGCCTCCCTTTGCCGTTTAGTTTTTTGCTGCTTTCCTCTATCCAGTTATTCTTTCTCATAGAGCGCATTGCAACACTTACTTCAGGTTGTCGCAATCCTGTATTCATCTCAATATCCAGAGATGAAGCTTCGTCAACATTTTTTAAGTAAGCAATAGTAGTTGCCAGGTTTCTTGAAACTCCAAGGCCTCTAAATGCTTCTATCATCTCTTCATCTGACTCGTTTATTCTTGTCATGTACATCTTTAATCCTTCCTTTCATATCATTTATCGAAGAGTCATACCCAAAGGTAATTGGAATATTTTTTTCTTCGATACCACCACTTCTATATAAGTTACTATATTACACATGGTTTATATATTTTTCGTCAAATCGGGATTCATGAAAAAATTCAATAAGAAAAATTTTGAATATTTGTCTCTGCGTCTGATTCCAGCAGGCGTATACGCCTTTGCCTACTCATCCTGCTATTCATCTACGATGATAGCATCGTATGCATGTACACATAGCAGTAAAAATATTATGTGGATATTATAAAACAATCCAGGGTGCTGGATTGTTTGCCAAATGCTGGTTGTAAATCTATTATAGAGGAAGTTGGTTTAATTATTATTCTTCAAATAAGAGATTGCATTTCCTTTATTTTGGATGCATTCGTTTCTTTTTTAGTTTTCAAGACTGATTGGTAATATTTTTGTCTCTTACTGCTTTTAATTTAAAGTGGCTTTTCTGCTATTATTTTAGTGATTTGTTTTTTGTAAGATCATTTTTTATTTGTTTGTTTAGCGTTAGTTTTAAATATTATATACTCGGTAAAAGGTTACTGGTTGCATAGTATGTGCAACATCGATTGGGTGAAGGAAATGAACAATCAAAAATCAAAAAAAACAAGCAATACATGCATAGAAACAAAATCAATTTTAAAAGGACATGATGCAAAATCTGATTTGCCTGACTTAGAGGTGAGCTGATATGCCAATTGACACGGGCGATACAGCTTTTATCATAATTTGCACTGCTATGGTGATGTTAATGGCTCCTGCTGTGGGTCTTTTTTATGGCGGTATGGTTCGATCTAAAAATTTGATTTCGATGATAACCCTGGCCTTTGTGGCTTTTGCAATAGTCACGATTCAATGGGTTACTGTCGGATATTCACTTGCCTTTGGAAGTGATATTGCGGGTTTGATCGGTGGTCTTGACTACCTCTTCCTTGAAGGGATTGGAACGGGAGGGGATGGAATACCAGACCTCCTTTTCATGGTATTCCAGCTCGTCTTTGCAGGTGTTACACTCACAATTGTAACTTCTGGTGTGGCCGAAAGGATAAAGCTTAGTTCATTCATCGTTTTCGGTGTACTCTGGACCACTCTTATCTACGATCCACTGGCTCACTGGGCCTGGGGTGGTGGTTGGGCTGCAAGTTTTGGAGCTCTTGATTTTGCAGGAGGGACTGTTGTACACATTAGTTCCGGTTTTGCTGCTCTTGCACTGGCACTTGTGATTGGCAACCGTACAGGTTTCGGTAAATATTCTCTGGAGCCTTCCAACATACCCACGACCTTGCTGGGGGGTGCCTTGCTCTGGTTTGGATGGTTCGCTTTTAATGCTGGTAGCGCACTTGCAGCAGATGGTGTTGCAGTAAATGCGCTTGTGGCAACCAACATTGCCGCTGCTTCGGGTGCCCTTTCCTGGATGGTCGCATCATGGGTATTTGGTAAGCCCAGCTCTTTAGGATTGATCAGTGGAGCAATTGCAGGTCTTGTTGCAATAACTCCTGCATGTGGGTTTGTAGAACCAATTGCAGCAATTCCAATTGGCCTTTTTGCAGGGCTTGTCTGCTATGGCGGCCTTATCCTGCGTATGCGCATGAATCTTGATGAAAGTCTGGATGCGTGGGCAGTACACGGTCTCGGGGGTGCCTGGGGAGCAGTTGCTACAGGGATTTTTGCATCCGCAACAATTGGCGGAGTGAATGGACTGCTTTATGGAAACCCTGCTCAGTTGCTAATTCAGATGGCAGATGTAGTAGCTGTAATTTTGTACGCCTTCGTAGCAACTTTTGCTATTGCAAAAATAATAGACATGACAATTGGGTTGCGTGTTTCAGAGGAAGAAGAGTATGTTGGTCTCGATATTGCACAGCACGGCGAGTCAACAAGTATGTGAGGTCTAACTATGAAAAAGAAGATTACTGCAATAATAAGGCCGGAAAAGCTAGAGAATGTAAAAGAGGCTCTTGAAGAAAAAGGATTCATTGCCATGACCATTACGGACGTTAAGGGAAGAGGGGCCCAAAAAGGCATTCATCTCCAGTACAGAGGTAAGAAAACAGAAGTTGACCTTATCCCCAAGGTACAGATTGATATGGTCCTGGATGAAAATGATGTGCTGAGAGTAATGTCTACTATAAAAAAAGCAGGCAAGACAGGTAAAGCAGGAGACGGGAAAATATTCGTCTCTCCCGTTGAGATGGTAGCAAATGTAAGGGACGAAGAAGTTATGGTATCTGGCTAATAACCGGATACTCTTTTTTATTTTAAAACCGGGTTATCTGAGTGTCTGGAATTTTCTCATTAATCAGTTTTTCCAATTCATCAATTTTGTCTTCTGCAACAGCAACTACTATTTCCACCACGTCAGAATAGTGTTCATCCAGGATTATGGCACAATTTCCAAGCATATGTTTTACAAATTGCATATTGCCGTAGTCCACTACAATTTTCATTTCCTGTGTGGGTCTCTTCTCAACAATACCGCCGTCATCTATGGCCTCAATAGCGGTTTGTTTGTAAGCACGGGATAGTCCTCCAAAGCCAAGTTTGATTCCACCAAAATAACGGGTTACTATCACTACAACATTATCAAGTCCCTTCAATTCAAGGACTTTGAAAACAGGTTTGCCAGAGCTTCCCGAAGGTTCTCCGTCATCATCATATTTCATAATCAGGTTTCCGTCACCCGTGAGACGATATGCAAATACATTATGGTTTGCGTCGGGATATCTTTGTTGGATCTCTTCCACAAAAGTCTTTGCTTCAATTTCATCTGTAACTGGAAATGCATTGCCTATGAATCTGGATTTTTTAAATTCTTTTATCGCTGATCCATTGCTATGTATCGTTTTTATAAGAGACATTAGACCACTCTGGATTGTTCTTTCATTGTATCCTTCCCTATAAAAGCATAATCTAATCGTGGTCTTTGTTTTTCATATATAGTTGGTTTTCCAATAAATATGGATACTGCAACAAGAGGTCAAACATCCAATTTTTTTGATTCCCTGTGCAGGAAGATTACAGCCACCATGAATGCAAGAAAATCTGAAACTGGCAGAGATAACCATATACCGGTCAGGCCGAAAAACATGGGGAGTATGATCAATAAGGGTGGCAGGAAGATCAACTGTCGTGAAAGAGTCACAAACAGGGATTCCTTGGATTTACCCAGTGATTGTAGAAGGGCTGTTGCTACAATCTGTGCTCCTATAAAGGGCATCATTATGTAACATATCTTGATTGCGGGCACGCCCATCCCTATAAGAACCGGGTCATTGCTGAAAACACCTATGATTTGCTCGGGTATGATAAAAACGACTATTGCAAAGATCAGACTGAGCCCTGTGGCCAGGTAGGTAGAAAGGGAAATCGTCCTCTTCACGCGCTGCATCTGGTTTGCCCCGTAGTTGAAACCAAAGATTGGTTGGATCCCCTGTTTAATACCTATAACCGGCATCAGGGTTAGCATGAATACCTTGATTATAATGCCAAATACAGCAATTGCAACATCGCCGCCATAGTAGAGTAAGCTCTGGTTAAAAATGAGGAAAAGACCGCTTTCCACCACATTAAAAAGAAATTCTGACATACCGATGTATGTTGATTCGTTTACTATTGACATGTCAGGGCGCAGGGAGGTTAAACTGAATGGAACTGTGGCTTTTCCGGAGGCGTAATAATAGAATACCATTATAGTGCCTATTATCTGCGAGATCACTGTTGCAATAGCTGCACCTTTTACGCCCATTCCAAATTCAAATATAAAAAGAGGGTCGAGCAAAATGTTGGCAACACTGGATATGACCATGATAAGCATTGCAAATGATGTGTTTCCTTCGGCACGGATTGAGTTGTTCATGGCAGCTGAAAAGGTGAAAAAGACCGTTCCAAGGAGGATGTAATATGTATAGTCTGCAGCGTAGGGCATCACTTCAGCAGAGGCACCAAAGAGGGTGAGCAACTCTTCCATAAATACCAAGCCTACAACCGTGAATAGCAGGCTTGCAACTGTTACCATGGTGGCCATGTTGCCCACAGTCTTTTCTGCAACCTGCTGCTTTTTGCTACCCAGGGACCTGGAGATAATTGATGCTCCCCCAACTCCCACACCAAGCGCAATTGCCAACATCAGCATTTGTACCGGGAATGCCACTGAAAGACCGGCAATCCCCAGAACACTATCTTCGCCAAGGCCGCGGCCGATGAAAATAGTATCAACCAGATTATATAGGGCCTGGACTACAAGACCGACTATAGCCGGGGCTGCCAGTTTTACGATCAGGCTGCCAATGTTCTCCTGTGCCAGCATTATGTTGCGTTCATGGGGCATTATCTATTACCTTTCAATTCGCCTCTTTTGCTGATGTATTCCTGACAACTGTATAATAATTACCAGGAAAGAAAAGCAACAGGTACGCAACTTTTATATCAAGTTTGCCCCGGCCCAAAAAAGAATAGAACTTATTTTTCCAGTAACCTTGTGACTTCTGCAAGCATTTCAGGTATGGGTATTTCCTGGGGACAGCGCTCTGCACATTGTCCACAATCTATGCAGTTGGATGCCTTTCGCTGGTCTCCTACGTGGGACGCATAAGCCCTGCTTGCATCTTCTATATTTTCATAAAGCATAGCATTATTGAGATATTTGAAGTTTAGGGGAATCTGCACACCTGCAGGACATGGCAGGCAATATCTGCAACCTGTGCAATCAACAACAAGTTTGTCGCGATAGATTTCCCGTACCTTGCCTATCAATGCGTGATCTCTTTCAGTCAGGGAATGTGGCAATGCCTTATTTGCTGTTTCTAGATTTTCCTTCAATTGCTCGAGATTGCTCATACCGCTTAAGACCATACTTACCTGCGCAAGGTCCCATATATAGCGCAATCCCCATTCTGCTGGTGTGCGTTTGACTTCACTTTTGTCCCAGATATTCATAATATCGTCTGGTACCATATCGGCCAGGCAGCCTCCCCTCAAAGGCTCCATAATTATTACTCCAAGGTTTTGCGATGCTGCATATAGTAAACCTTCGTGGCCTGCCTGATAATCGATGTCAAGGTAGTTGTACTGGATCTGACAGACATCCCATGGGTAGGCATCAACGATTTCCTTGAACAAAGAGATCTCATCGTGAAAAGAAAATCCTACATAACGGGCTCTGCCATCTTTTTTAATTTGGTCAAGGAAATCATATAGGCCAAGTTCCACAAGTTTTGGCCAAAAATCCCGGTTTAGTGTATGAATTAGATAAAAATCAACGTAATCCGTACTAAGTCTTTCAAGTTGTTCATCAAAGTAGCGATCCATGTCTTCCCGGCTTTCAATGTTCCATGACGGCATTTTGGTGGCGAGATTTACTTTATCTCTGTAACCATTCTGCAACGCTTTAGCCAGTAGGGGTTCACTTTTACCTTCATGGTAGGGATATGCGGTATCAAGATAATTTATGCCCTGGTCAATGGCATAGTGAATTATCTCGCAAGCTCTTTGCTCATCAATGTGTCCGGGATCGCCGTCTATTATGGGCAGCCGCATACAACCCAGCCCAAGGGATGAAACTTTCTCACCTGTTTTTCCAAGTGTACGGTATAACATGCTCAAATGTGGTATTTCGTTGATAATAAGCTTTGGTATTCTGACGATTAAGTTCTGAAGACTCTTACTAACCTATAGTTCATACTAATGATGAGTATGACATTTGTAAGAATTCACAAGTTATTTATAGTAATTTTGCACAGATAGTATATTGCAAGCAAATTCATATTCATTATGGATTGCTAGTGGTGGTACACATGAGACGTGGTAAACTCGAAATTATGATAGACATACTTAAAGTTGTACAGAGAACAGAAGCAACAAAAACTTCTATCGTTTATAAGGCAAACCTGAATTTTAATCGTGCTGATAATTACCTTGAAGCCCTTATAGATCAGGGACTTATCACAAAGGCATCAAATCGTTACTTAATTACTAATCTGGGAGCAGGTTATCTCCAGAAAATGAGTGATGTCAGAGAGGTGTTAGAAGCACCAACCTGTTGAAATAAATTTAGATACAAAAATTTACAATTATTGGATTTATTAACTATTACCGTCTTATTGACGGTAATGCTAACTATTTTTTACTGGTTTTTCAATACAATTATTCATAAAAAGTACTTTTGTTTCCAAAAATTACAATAATAAAGTTTATAATCTATGCTGTAAAATTGTATATGGGGGTATATTATTTGAAAATAAGAATGTTGAATTCAAGAAATGAAATTAACAGACTGGGCGAAGATGAAAAATTCATCCACTTTTCGTTCAGGCCAAGTGACATAGATATCCTGGAAATACTCAAAAATTGTCCAAATCTCAAAGCAGCCCAGATTCCGCCTTCTTACATGAAATCCCTTTCAGGAAACGTGCCAAAAATACTGAAGATGCAAGGGGTGGAATTACTTAAAGGGGATTTGAAGGGAACAAAGGTCATAAAATATATGGAAGTTATAGAAACATAATTTTGCTTTTATTTAATTTAGAAGTGACTTCAATTGCAGTTATCAAACTTTTAATTTCTGTATGAAATATGCAGAGATTTTCTTTTTGGTAAGTTATAATTTTTCCAATTAAAAATATTATCACTTCTTTAATACTTGGATTCTTTCTTAGTTATATTCGTTTTCAGGGAGGAGTTCCCGTCATAACTTCCGCATATGCCCGTAATATTTCCGCTACACTCCATGCCTGTGAAATACAACCACCGGGATTATGTGGAGGGTCGCCATCAAAAACTTCAGACACGGTACCAATACCTGCTTCATTAAAATGCCCGGTAAATCGAAGTAAAAGAGTGCGGCAATATTGTCTGTTATTCTCAGAGTTTCCATGTACTTTCAAATAACCACTGATGAAAAAACCAAACAGCCATGGCCACACTGTCCCATTATGATAGGCCTTATCCCTACTTACTGCATCTCCTTCATATTTTCCCACATATTTACTGTCAGCCTTTGAAAGGGTGCGCAGGCCATAAGGTGTGAATAAATCCTCTGCTACTTTTTGGAGTACATAGAATGCTTTATCTTCAGAAAGTACGGGAAATGGCAGGGAAATTGCAAATATCTGGTTTGGTCTTACAGATGCATCTTTTATTTCTGGATTCTCTGGGAAAATACAATCATAAAGGCATAATTTGTCGGCGTTCCAGTATTTTTTGGCAAAGTTTTCCTTTATTTGATGAGCTAACTGCTTATAGTCTGAAGAGGGAACATCAATTGATTTTGCAAGCCAGGTAACTGTACAGAGAGCATTGTACCATAAAGCATTAATTTCACAGGCTTTACCTTCCCGGGGAGTCACATTTAAACTACCAATTTTTGCATCCATCCACGTAAGCTGAGGTCCATGGGTAATCAACCCGTCAGAATCCATATGAATATTGTTTATAGTTCCTTTCCTGTAATTTTCAATAATGTCAGAAATTACAGGCCAGATATTGCTGACAAAAGCCTGATCTTTTGTGTAGGCAAAATATCTTCCAACTGCATGGACAAACCATAAAGAAGCATCAACTGTATTATAACCTGCATCACCATCTTGTCTATCCGGGAAATAGTTGGGAATCAAACCCTTGAAGCAATATTTTGAAAAAGTTGAAAGTATCTGACGGGCTTTGTCATATCTGCCTGTAACAAGTGTAAGCCCTTCAAGGGAGATCATCGCATCCCGGCCCCAGTCAGCAAACCAGTGATAGCCTGCAATTACCGACTCGGATGAGGTAGATTTTCTTTCCACAATAAAAGAATCGGCAGATAGAACAAGTTTCTTTACGAAAGGATTAGCAGTACCAACCGGGGAACAAAGTCCCCTTCTTCTCGAAAGTTCTTTCTGGAATTCTTCCTCAACATCGATATTTGAGGGAATTTCAGGAGTGGATACAACAAAATCAAAAATATTTCCTGAACAATGTACAGGGGTTTCAAAATAGCCAGGATTAAATAGGTCTTCCTGAAAGGCCAGACCTCTCTTCCTGTCCATATCGTATTCAAAATTGTAATACCAGTAAGATTTCGGGTTGTACTCCATCTTGCAAAACATTTCAAATTTTTCCTCCCCATTCCTGATTACAAGCTTTCCATCTCTTGTTGACTGCCTGAATTGGAAATTTTTTGAGCGTTTTACATGATGGAAGTCCCGGTAGGTTACAAGAGGAAAAATCCTGAAAATGGTATTACTTGTTTCAGCGCTTATGTGATATCTTATTATAGTGGTATTCAGGCCATGTAACATGAAGACCTGCTTTTTCAGTTTCACTCCCCCAGTAGAATAGTCAAAGGTGGGCACTGGATCAGTGGAGTAGTTTTCCAGATACAGGAATCCTTCAGGATGGATTGTTTTTGGGTATTTATGAGTGGCAAGACGGTATGTCTTTCCTCTGACTTCCAGTTCCTCATCGAGGTTAGACAGTATAACTTTGCGTTCCACAGGTGAATTGAGGGAAGCCACCAGAAGGCCATGATATTTCCTTGTATTTGCACCTATTATAGTGGATGAGGCATAGCCACCCAGACCGTTGGTGACAATCCATTCTCTGGATATTCCATTTTTGTAACTTTGTTCATGTTCGGGAATGAGTGGCATATAAGCTACCTTATCCAACATTAGTTGTTTCGTCATTTATTGATTCGTTCAGCAGTAGAATGTTGGTAATCATCAGGGCACAGCTCCAGCTTAGGGGGATAGCCCAGGCAGGTTTTCCCGTATGTTTATCTACTTGTTCGGGTAATAGACCGGTGCAGGTGGTGCCTCTTATAGACCATTTTATGTATTCAAGGCCCGAATCCATAAGTCTGGTCCTTTCTTCTGCTTTGACATGTCCCGAAACTGCAAGTGTCAGCATTGCCCTGGATAACCATAGTGTTGTGACAACCCATGGATTACCTCCTATGTAATTGTCATCTTCGAATCGTTTGATTCCAAAATATCCATTGACGGGTACTTTCAGTTTTTCGGCTACCTTATAGATCATTGAGATGATCATTTCTCTTTCCTTCTGGTCTTCAGTTGATAGCATCCCAAAAGGGACAAAAGCGCCGATTATACTTGCATCCATAGTGGCATCAAGGGCATCGTCTATGATTCCCCTTCCAAAATAGCCGTCATTTAACCACATTTTCTCGATAGTGGTCTTTTTTATAAGTGCGGCACGCTCATCCCAACGCTCGGCAAGTTCAGGTTCGCCATAATCCTTTGCCATTATGGCAGCTCCCTTTAAGCCTCCATAAATGGATGCATTGGTGTAACTGAAAATACCTTTGTATGTCTCCCACAATCCTCGGCAGGGTTCATGTAGCCCGCTTGGAGTTCTTTTCATCAGGTATTCAGCTCCACTCAATACAGTGACCCACATATCATCCAAAAATTCGAGTTTTTCGACACCTTCGAGGATATGATAATATTTTTCGATTGCAAACAGAGTTGATCCCGTTTCATCAATCTGGGTTGAACTCTTAAAATTACCCCATGAAGGTGCTTCCTTTCCATCCAGCCAGTATCTCTGGAACCATGAACCATCGGTAAGCTGGGTTCTTTTGCACCACTTAAAGAACCTGGCACAATAATCCGGATAAGAGGCATCCAACAGGGCAGTGACCACTTCTGCAGAGTCCCGGTTCCAGCAAAAACCATAACCTCCACACATTTCAAAATCGTGATCGAATTCCGGGGCTGCAACAAAAGAGCCGTTGGCATCATCACTTAAAAGGTTCAGGCAGAGCAAAGCCCTGTCGTACATGTCATAGAGGGATTTACGGAAATTCGGCTGGTTTTCAAGTTCTGGCAGTTGTACTGCCTTTTTTCTTGATAGCCATTTTAACCAGTGTTCTTTGGTTTTATCCAGCATTTTCTCAATAGGGATACTGGAAATAAAACGCATCCTTTTATACAGTGTGTTTCTCCCCGAAGCAGCCCCCAGGAATACCGTAATCGTTTTTTTCTCTCCAGGTTCCAGATCGAGATTCCATCCTATTGCATTGTTTAGTTTTCCAATATCTTCAGGATTGTTCTGTAGCTGTCCGTCTTCCATGTCATATTTCGCGTTGGTCCACCAAACCCTGTCTGAAGATTTACCAACTTGCCACTGGGTGAACCTGGGTACTGAAGTTATTCCCAGATGGCAGGAATGCCTGTACTGCACCAGTAAGTTGGCTTTTTCATCACAGAATGCAGAATTTTTTTCATGAGTATCTCCCACACGCAGATTGGAATAATAAAAGAACTTTCCGTGGAACTTCTTGTGGGAGCATATCTCATATTTTCGGATAAGGACCGGAAGAGAAGGATGGACAAAATCCAGAATGGACATCCTTATATCTGTAGGATGTTTAAGTTCGGTATTTACTATATTTGCTTCTTCTAAATATTCCTGTTTTACTGCCCATTCATGATTATTTGACCAGATAAGCTTCCCTTCGGCATAAATACAAGCCTGTGAATCCACTAAATGCTGTGCCCAATCTCTGGCAGGATAAAAGAAAGTGACCAATTCCCCTTTCTTGCCCATTGTTACCAGTAATTTCTCATTACCGACCATGACATTGGGTTGCCTTATCAATCAAATTCCTCCTCCAAAGAGTGAATATATGTCTTACGTGTAGATATTTTTATCCTTGGCGGCAAGGTTTTTGAAAACCTGTGATTTGAAGTCATTGATTATTGCCATGAAATTGATGGCTGCTTCATATGGGGAGGTATGAATACTGAAATAAGAATGTACATCACCATCTCCGAGCCATTTTGTACATATGTAATAATAATGGTCCGATGTCAGGAGATGCTTCCATATTTTTATGAGTTCTTTGTCGCCTGTTTTTTTCACGTAGGGTTCGAGTAATTTGACCTCCTCGAAACACCGCCTTTGCATATCATTACCCAACCAGGCACTGGTATCTCTTTCAATATCTGCCCATGAAATAGTACTGAGATCCTTCACATCTATTTCGCCCACAGGGTCGTACTTCCCTATAATTTCTGAAGGTGTCTGGAATGTGAGGTTTCTTTCCAAAACTTCTCCGGGAAGCTCGCGAAGAAAGTCAAATATGCCTGTTTCTGTCCATTGGTGTTCCCCAAAGGTTTCATAGTCCATGAAGATGTTGAGAATTTCTCCTTCCTGATGTGTGGCCCAATCTGCCCATTTACTGGCAGTTAAAGGGTATTCGCTCCACCAGCGTGCTGAAAAGCGGTATCCTATATCATCACTCATCTTGTAATTACGCAATAACACCTTCAGGTCACAATTCTTTGAATTATAGACATAGTTGGGAGTATCTACAAGCCCATCAACTCCTTCTATGAGTATGCCGCTATATCCCATCTCAGAGACAGTCTTTGCAATACTGTTGTTGTAGAGCAGTTCTGTATTCCTGAAAAAAAGTGGTTTTGCACCCAGTGTTTCTGAAATCAATTTGTGGTGCTCACGAACCTGTTCAATAAATTCGCTCTTGTCATCAAAAAGCCCTGCCAGGGAATGATAATTCGTTTCATCCAAAAATTCAACGCATCCGGTATCAGCCAGTGCCTGAAAGAGTTCTATGACCTTCGGATTCCATTTTTTGCACTGGCTCAACAGTGTACCGGTAACTGAAATACTAAAGCGGAAATCCCCTTCATACTGTTCGATAAGCTGAAGCATGGTTTTTGTAGCCGGAAGGTAGCACTTGTCAGCCACCTTTTCGAATATTTCCCTGTTTATCGCAGTATCGAAATATCTTTCGAATCCTTCTGAATGATCTGGCCAGAACCATTTAAGGCGATAGGGTTGATGAAGTTCGAAATACATGCATACTGCTTTCATTTTTTCTCCTCCAGTATTGCACGCTTGAGGTCCGATATTACGGAAAAAACGTTTACTGCCCGTTCAGCACCCAGATGAGTATTCTCTGGTCCCATTTCCAGCAAGATTTCACTTTGCTGGAGACAACGATATACGTAGACAAGGTCGTGGTAACCAGGTGAATCCCTGATTTCATGAAGCATTTTTCCGATATCAATTAACTCATAGAGATACAGGTGCTGTATATGATTGCCCACCAGATTATGTAAACCATAGCGAGAGGTAGCATTTGTCTTAAGTGTTTCCAGAGGTTCATGTCCAAAAGTATCGACTGCTGTCTCTGGCAATATCATCTCTATCCCGTGTTTTTGCAGACTTTTTGGAAGTTCTATGAGAAAGCGAATAATATTGTCTTGCTTTTTATGATGTTTTATTAGAGAACCATAATTGAAAAAGAGAGTTACGACATCACCATCCATATTTGCTATCCATGATGCAAATTTATCGGCGATTAGTGGATAGCACACCCATTCCGTATCAGAGAACCGGTCCTCAATATCTTCACTGAGATCAATATGACGCAGTAGGGTTGGCATATCGTTTACATAAACGTATACTGGTTCCTTTTTACCCAAAAGGTTTTCAGAGCCTTCAGAGATGTAGCATTTAAACCCCATTTGACTGATTATTGGAGAAATATCTTTTGCAAGAAGCAATTCAGAATTGATGAAAGTTTTAGGTTCATATTTGAACAATTCTTTTAGTTTCATCCTATGCATCTTAACCTGTTCCCTGAGTTCCATTTTATCAGGGAAAAGGGATGCAACTGAATGGAAATATGGAGAACATGCTAACTCAGCTCCTCTGTTTTTGAGGTCACGGAAGGAATCAATTACTGCAGGATGTAATCTGCACTGGTCAAGGAAAATACCTGAGATATCAAATGTATATGAAGCTCCCCTGTCCATCGATTCCAGCAATGCTTCGTTAATCGAAAGAATGTGCGGGACGAACTTCTCGAACCTGGAATAAATTTTATATTGGTCAAAATAGTTTTCGAATTCCACTTTAGAGTAACCTTCTTCCGGCCAGTACCATTTCACATCGTAAGGTACATGTACCTCACAGCAAAGACATACTGCTTTCATTTCACTCATCCCCCAAATCCCTTATTTGCATAGCAGTACTCATATATTACTTTATTATTCTTTCTCTACCACATTGTCATAGATTTCTGTTGTTTGTTTAGCAATATTCTTCCACTCATATTTACTATTGATTAAGTCGTGTCCCATACGTCCCATTATATCATCATGTACATTATCCAGCACATAGTTTATTCCCCACGCTATTGAATCCGGGTTCTGTTGCACAAGCACACCGTTTTCAAAATTGTCTATGATATCCACAGCTTTTGTGGCTACGATGTTTTTGCAAGCATCCCATGCCTCCAGTACAACTATACCAAAAGGCTCATTGCGGCTGGGGACACACATGATGTCACAGGCATTGATCCAGTCCCTACGAATTTCATCACTGGCATATCCCGAAAAGATACAATAGTCTGAAACACCGTGTTCTTTAGCAGAAGATTCGCAGTATGGGCGCATCTCACCCTCTCCAATAAACATAAACCTCACATTCCAGTGTCTTTCAAGGATTTTTGGGATTGCCTCCACAAGCATATCCGGCCCCTTCTGGTAACTCATACGTCCTACAAAAAGAACCACAGGTGCAAAGGGATGAAACCCAAAATTCGTTTTGATCTTTCCCTGGTCAACTTCCTTTTTTATTCTTCCCTGTGATATGCCATTAGGGATGACCGATATCTTATAGTCGGGGATCTGGTAAAGATGTTGAATCTCTTTTTTGAAGTTCAAAGACGTTACAATCACATGTGAGGCTTCATACCCGCCTTTCCATTCCCTGTGCGATATCTCTTCAAAATGATACCCTCCACTGTATACATTTCCATTCCTGCCCCATTCAGTGCTGTGGTAGGTGATTATGGAGGGTAGGCCATATTTTCTCTTAATCCTGCATAAAACATTGACTGGATGCCAGTCGTGTATATGGATGACATCGAAATCTCCGTAACTACCTGATACTTCCTGGAACATGGAATACATGCTATTGCACATACTGTCCATCTGGTGGACAATATCCCCGGAACTATCATGATCAACACGATGGTAATGAACACCGTTTATCTTTTCATGTTGCTCAAGATCATTATTACGTGTAAAAATGTGGACGGAATGGCCCAGATCAACAAGATTTTCGGACAGCTCTGAAACATGAGGGGCCAAACCTCCAACCTTTACTGAGTGCAGGCTTTCCCAGGCAAACATACCGATTTTTAAAAGTGCCACCAATATACTCCTTCCTATCAACTTATATTATTTTTTAGTTGCTGTACGGCATTTTCAGGTGGCATGGTATTGATGTAGATCCCTGTATTTTTTTCAAAACCAGCTGCAATCGATGTTACCGGTTGTATCCTCAGGTTGAAGTGGTATTTGGGGTCATCCTGAAGCTGGTAGAACATGTAATTATAGGGCACTTCTTTTAAAATATTATTTATTGATGAAAGGGAAAAAATAATCGCATCTCCCAAAAGTCCCAGCATATCTTCGGTGAAATCTGAGATGTGATTTATGTGTCTTTGGGGAAGGATCCATAATTCATAGGGAACCTTTGAAAAATAAGGGGCAATAACTATGAATTCCTCGTTATGGTATAATAAACGTGGACCTCCACATTCTTCCACTATGATATTGCAGTAAGGGCAGGTTTCAGAAGCCTTGATTACTTCAACTTCCCTCTTAAGCTCCGGGGGGATAAATGGCAATGCTATTAATTGGGAATGGGCGTGTGCAATAGAAGCACCTGCTTTTTGCCCCTCATTTTTAAAAAGAGAAACATAAGCTATTTTTTCCAGTGATTGATAATAGGTTACACGGTCCTGGTAGGCTTTCATGAAAAGCATTATTTCATCATCTGAAAAATTAGAAACCTTATGAGAATGCTTAGGTGTTTCTACAATTACTTCATGGAATCCATAACCCTCCATTGTTGTAGATATTGTATCTGAAGGTCTTTCAGATTTTGAGGAAAGTGCAGGATAACGGTTAGGAAAACACCTTATACCCCAGTTCTTTATTCTGGAGTTATCTGTGTCCTGTAAAATTTCTTCATTCTTATAAACAGCAGTGGCCGGAGGTGTATTGTCTTCATAACCTTCACAGAATACACATTCTGAAGTCTTTTTTTCAAAAATGCTGTCTGCATAATCAGAAGGACGTTTATTTCTCCTTGGTGCTATTATGCAATATTCATCCATAAAATAGTGCTTGCGTATCTGCGACATATACCCGCTACCCCATATTTCAATTGATGTCTAATCCTATATATTTTTAATCAGCGGTTGACAAAATCGTATAGTAAATTTTATTCGATTTTATCGCCGGTCAGGATTTCATAATAGTCCTTTACAGGCTTTTGCCAGTTCATATCGTGGGCAAGGAGACTGGCTTCCCTGCACAGGAGATTATATTTGAGCAGGTCATCTGTATAGGTTTCAATGAAATATTCCATGGTAAGTGCGTAATCCGCTAGGGTCTCGATGTAAGGCAGATTGATATTGTCAACTACGATGACCCCGCCCATACCCATAACCAGACGCTTGAGGGTTTTAAGGGCGTCACTGAAACCACATACTTTACTGACAATACTGGGGGTTGCCTCTTTGCCTGCCTCCAGTCCGGTCAGCAGGAAAGGTTCGTATCTGGAAGGGAAAATGCCCGCAATGCAGCCTGCCATGAGTTCGTCTACTGTCATATTCAGGCCACCATCATTGCTTGACAGCCATTGTGGATAAAATACTGCACCCACATGCCGATCACCACCAAGAAGTCGCTCTGCTTCAAGTCCTTTTTCCATAATCATGCTTTGCAGACGTAGTTCAGAACCAATCAGTATTTCCTCAGGGAGGTCTATGGGAAAATGATTTGGTAAATTGTTCTTTGGGCCGTGGGCAGCTACAATGAAACAAACGATTCTGTAATCTTCATCGAGGCGTAAGGATTCAATTTTCATCCTTATCATTCTGTCGAGAAGGACCAGTGAGTCAAGTAGATCAGGATAACCTTTGTTATCTATTTCAATGCGTGATAAACTAAATATAGGAATTATTTTTTCAGGAACAAGAGGGACACCATCATGTACTTCATGCAGTCTATTTGCGAGGAAATCCTGTATCTGTTTCCTGCACCGGTTCTTTTTGTCCCATGAAATTTCCTCTTTTTCTGCATCAAGTTCGATACCGTTACGTACCACTATTGAATCAATGCCATAAAACAGCTTCAATTCTTTTCGCGTGGAATCGCCCACTGCAGTCACAACATCGGCATATGATGATAGGGATTCCAGCTCTGCCATGTTTATAGGTGTATTTGGATCCAGTGAATTGTCGTTTTCCCTTATCTTTTGGATGGAGCGGTGTCCTGCCGCCCTGCCAGGTATTGTTGCATGACATGTAGCAACTGAATTTACCCTGACACAAAGCTTTTCGAGTCTGGCGATGGCATAAAAGAGTCCGAATTCATGACAATGTAATGAAACATATCGTGTTGGCATAACGGATGTTACAAATTCCGATGCTTCCCTGTTAGTCTTTTTCTGAAAGTTTTTTTCTTTTATGCAAACAAGGTTGCGTACAAATTCAGAAATGGCATAGGATAAATTGAGATAATGAGTATATTCATTACCATTAGCCATATTTTCATAGGTTCTGGAATCAAGTTGTATCAGGTCATAAGCCTCTGCTTTAATCTTATTTTCGAGGCAGGTAGGTCTTCCTTTATACTGGATGGTTTTTCTGCAATAGTCACTGGTCTTAAAAGCAAGGAATATAATTTCTATATTTTTGATTTTTTGTGATCTGGCAACGAGTTCAATTCCTTCTTCCACTAGTTTTGAAAAGACGTTTTTAATTACCTCGTCAGGTTCATAACTATCCAATTCTTTCAGGTCTGTAATCCGATTCAAGCTCTTGTTCCAGTCAACACCGCTATGGTCAAAATATGGACCTGCTACAAATATCCTGGGTATGGATTCCTCATCTATCGTGCCATCTTCAAGCATTGCAGCCAGTGTTTTCATTTCGGCATCGATTACGTTCCAGATACCCCCCATTTTATTGGATTTTGGGCCGGCTTCTTCGCCGGCAATTATTATGTACTTGTGTTCAATCAAGCATCCACACCCCATTCTGATAATAATCAGTCTTTCTGAATAAATTTTTTCTGTAATATGATGGCATAATTTTATGGCAAGGTCTTGAGCTTGGGAATACTTCAAAAAAGAGTGCTGTTTTGATATCATCAGCACTGATTAAAAAAGGACGGTTTTCCCTGAAAGACGACTATCTGAGTCTTTAACTGTGGTGTTTCCATGCATCATGTACATGAATGGCTTTCATTCCTATGCTCTGAGGTGCATGGATATCGTTTCTTGGAGTATCTCCTATGGACACGACTTCCCCTGGTGCACATCCCAATCTATTAAGTGCTTCATGGAAGAGACGTGTGTCTGGTTTTTTGTATCCATAGTCTGAAGAGAATATCACATGATCAAAATGGTCGAATAGTCCGAGGTATTTCAATTCCTGTTCGGAGAAAACTCTCTGTCCATTGGAAACAATACATTTTGGCATATGCCTATATTTTTCAAGTAACCGGATACTTTCAGGATAAGCTCTCATACGTCTTACTGACGCATTTCTGAATACTTTCGCGGTTTCAATCCCAAGCCAATAGTCATCGATTTCCCATATGGCATTTTCCCTGCAGATTTCTGAAAAAATCTCTTCTACCCTTATTTCAGGGTGCTCGTGTTCCGAATGGTTGATTCGGTACATGACCTTGGCCACATATTCATCCCGGAAATCCTGTGCAGAAATACTTACTCCCTGGTAACGCAACCAGTTACTTACCGCTTCATTTGTACTATGGCTTTCTTCCTTTGTTTTTATGTCAATTAAAGTCTTATAGCAATCAAATACCAATCCTCTTATCTCGCCATTTTGTAGCATATTCAATAATCACCATACCTTTTTAGTGATTGAGACGGTAAACATACATATATAGATTGTCGCCATATTATATATTAAATACATAGGTTTATATATTTGGATGGTTTGTGGTTTTGAGAAATATGGCGAGATGGGAGGACTTAATGAAATTTATTATTTGTTTAGAGAAGAAATATATTTACAGAATTAGCCTGTAACCTTCCAAATGTGAAAACATTATCTGGCAATTATATATTCATTGATTTATTGACACAAACATAAAGTGAATCTTTGAATATGTTAAACTGGAAGGCTCAATTAGTATATTTGCATACAATACAATTATTTGTTATAGGTCTTAATATATATAGATTGTAATAAAATTAGATTTTTTCTCTCAAAAGCTTTAATAATGTTGTTAATACAATATCGCATAAAATACCTTTATTGGTAAAATGGGGAATACAAAGGGAGTGGGAATAGTGGAAACTTTAAGAATTGGTATGTTTGCCTGGGAGAGCCTTCACTCCATAAAAGTAGGAGGAATCGCGGCACATGTGACAGAACTTGCAGAAACTCTTGCTTCAATGGGGCATGAAGTGCAGGTATTCACGCGTAAAGGCTGTTACAGGGATTATGATGAGATAAATGGTGTTCATTACCAGCGTGTTGATCATGATAGTTCCGGAGATATTGTTCACCAGATGAACAGTATGTGTGATTCAATGTACGACAGGTTCAAATCTTTCAAGAATCATTATGGTGATTTCGACATCCTGCATGGTCATGACTGGCATCCAGTCAATGTTTTATGCAGGATTAAGAAAAAATATGAATCTCCCTTCGTCCTCACATATCACAGCACCGAATGGGGGAGGAATGGAAATTACCCTGGCAATTGGCGGGGTTCAGATGAGATATCGCACAGGGAATGGAAAGGTGGGTATGAAGCCTCGCAGGTAATTGCTACTCAGGAACAGTTCAAAAAAGAGATCCAAAATCTTTACAAGGTACCTGATTATAAAATATCCTTAGTGCCAAACGGTATCTATCCCGGAAAGATGGAAAAGGATGTCGATCCTGATGAAGTCAAAACAAGACATGGGATTGATCCTTCTTCACCGGTAGTACTCTTCACAGGACGTATGAGTTACCAGAAGGGTCCGGATATGCTTGTTGATGCTATCCCCCATGTACTTGACAATGAAAGAGATACTAATTTTGTATTTATTGGTGAAGGTGATATGAGAACACACTGTGAGCGGATGGCATATGATATGGGGATAAAAGATTCTTGTCATTTTCTAGGCTATGCCCCAACAGATGTATTGACAGATTGGATGAATACAGCCGAAATGGCATGTGTTCCCAGCCGCAACGAGCCTTTTGGTATAGTTGTACTGGAGGCATGGGATGCATGCAGGCCTGTAGTAGCTACGGATGCCATAAATTTGATTGATAACTTCTCTAATGGAATTCTCAGTTATAGGCATTCAGGGTCAGTAGCATGGGGAATTAATTATGCACTGGATGGGCTCAACGGTCCTTATACTAAACAGATGGGAATCAATGGCAATAAATTGGCCAAGACGAAGTATAATTGGAATAATATTGCAAAGCATACTCTTGATACTTATAGGAGAGCGATGGAAATCTAAGTTTAACCATAAGGGGGGGAGAGTGTGGCTGAAGAGAGAAGAACTAAAATAGGACAAGCTGCAGGAGTTGTTTATCATGAGCTTAAGAAGGGAGACTGCAATATGACTCACCTGAAGAACCATCTTCTGGAGAACGGCTACGATAACAATACATACATGATGGCATTAGGGTGGCTTGCAAGGGAAAATAAGATCAGTATACATAAAAGTATAAACAAATGGTCCATAAGTCTCAGGTAATCGGATTTACAAAATCTAATTCTATCGAATAATCCCATAATACTTTATAAGTTACATGGCGGGATTATATCAATTAGTTACAGGAGTGTCTCTTAATAGTCAAAAGGCAACTTTCGGCTTCTTTTAAGAGATAATCCTTGTGGCCATGATGCATATTTCCTCTTGCGATCCTCAACAATCCATAGCTCATGTAAAAGGGAAGTATGCGTGTGATTTGGTCAAATTCTTTCTTATTTTTACTGTAATTCCATAAAAAGTGGCCTATATAGGGTTCAGCTTGTTGGTCGTTCCCCTTTAATGCAAAATAATTCTTGAGTTCGGCAGAAAGGATGCCAAGGTCATGTACGGGATTACCATGACGAACCGAGAGCTCGAAATCTATGGCATAACTCCTTCCCCTGTGAATAAGGTAATTTGCCGGAGTTGCATCATGATGGATCATGCAGCCATATCCAAAATCAAGGAACGGAGAATCCCACCAACTGTCAAGCAGTTTTTTATACCTTTTTCTTGTAGAACGGTCAAGCCCCAGATGATCCAGGTTTTTTTTGAGCATCCTGAATTCTCTTTCTCTATCATAATAGGTCTTTGTATTATCATGCAGTTTTCTTAAAAGATGGGCTACAGCTGTCAGGCTGTCATAGAGATGATTTTCGTGATGGAAGTACCAGTATAACGGTCTGCCGGAAACATATTCTGTGACAAGTACACAATCAAAATTCCTGTTTATGGCAATAGGTCGTGATATATCTATTATATGCTTGATTCTTTTGAGTTTCTTGTATTCATTGACCATTGCCTTATCTGGATCATATTTCTTGATTAGTCCCATTGGCCTGTTAAAAAACTTGGCCATTACACTGAAACCTTCTCCTTCAAACTCATACCTGCGGACCATGTGGGATCCTGAAAACTGGAAAACACGAACTACACATTTTTTATTCTGAATCCTGTCTTTGAGCATGTAGACAAGCCAGTCCCTGAAAGGGTCACCGGGTTTCAATTTTTTCACATATGTTCCTGACATCAAACATACCTGCAAGCAAAAACAAAATGATTAAAATAAAAAAGTAATTACCTTGCGTTCATTCATAAAATACTCTTATGTCCCCGATGTCTTCCTGTCTGAAAACGTGGACTTCTTGTTTCCCATCCTGATAGTAGGCAACCGCCAGCCAATAACCATCCGGTGATTGGTCACAATTTGTTACACCGTGAAAAAGCAGATTACTTTCATGAGTCAACATGTAGACCCTCATGGCTAGGGAAAAACCCTCTGGCATAGATTCCAGCATATATCTTACACTGCTCGTCAGACCATGTCCTAATAATGTTACCATTTTATACCCCCCCAATCCTTTACACTTCATAGACCAACATAAAGATTGTCCTAAGAAATACTTATTTAGATGTTTTCAATTATTTTCAGTGAGTATCCCATTTTGATCTCTTGAATTCATAATATTTCTTCAGCATGCCCTGTGTTGTCGAAGATATCTGAACATCGGAATCCGGAGTGTAGTAATCAACATAGTTGATTTCATTTTTTGGTCTTGGCTTTCCTTTTGCTTCTACAAGAAAGACTTTATTGTGGTTTTGGAAATAGTAGCCTTTACCAGATTTATGCACGCCTCCCAGATGCTTGAAAAGAAATTTGGCATCATGCGCATTAAGATCAGTTTCTTCTTTCAGTTCCCGCATTGCTGCCTGAGACCTTGATTCACGATTCTTGGCTTTTCCTCCCGGGAGTGTAAACCATTCTCCTCCACGTGAAACAACTATTATACCCCCATTTGTATCTACAATTGCAGCTCCCCTTCTTCTCCTGTAGATATCCATCTTATATCCTCCTTTTATTTTCTAGTTTTTCAATATAATTCAAATAGCCAAACTCCTATAGTATTCCGGGTTTTCAAGTAAATATGTCACAGAATTTCCAGGCTTCTTCTATTTCCAAAGCCTCCATCCCGATTTCTCTGGGCGGGATTATATCGTTCTCAAAAGTATCTCCTATGGATAACACTTCTCCCGGCTCAAGTCCAAACTTGTTGAGGGCTGTCATGAAAAGGCGTTTATCGGGTTTCTTGTATCCAAAATCTGATGAGAACATCACAAAATCAAATTCATCATAAAGGCCAAGATAGCGAAGTTCAATTTCTGAAAAAACCCTCTGCCCATTGGATATTATGCATTTTTTAGATATGTGGGTACACATTTCAAGTAACTTGACACTTTCGGGATATACTTCAAACCTCCTGATGGAAGATGCCCTGAAAACGCGTGCTGCTGCAATCCCAACCATTTCCTCATCAATTGTCCAGAGTTTGTAGTCATAGCATATATCGGAAAATATCTCTTCTACTTTCACCTCTGGGTACTCCTCGCCCGAAACATCCATTTTTTCAAGAATCCTTTTTTTGTATTCATCCCTCAATACTTCAGGTTTGATTTTTACCCCATTGTATCTTAGCCAGACACTTAGCATCTCATAAGTTCTTTCATCATCTTCATCAGTGTCGATATCTATCAGGGTTTTGTAACAATCAAAGATCAATCCCTTTATTCTCCCGCTTTCAAACAATCCATTGCCTCCTTTAGAAGATAGTTGCGATGATCATCGGTCCATTTCAACCTCGAGATCCTCAGAAATCCATAACTCATGTAAAAGGGTAGGGTATGTGTAATATTGTGAAATTCATTTCCGTCCCTGCTATATTTTCTAAGAAAGTGTTCTATGTAAGACTCGGCCCTGCTGTATGAACCTTTTAAGGAAAATTGGTTCTTGATTTCTGCACACAGGATGCCAAGATCATGTATAAAGTTAGAATTACGATATGAAAGTTCAAAGTCGATTGCATAGATTTTATCTTCTGTAAAGAGGTAGTTTGTCGGGTTTGGGTCATGATGGGTTATGCATCCGTGGTCAATGTCAAGAAGGGGCCCATGCCACCAGATTCCAAGCAGGCGATTATATTCTTCTCTTATAGGAAGAGGCAGCTTCAGGTAATCCAGTGTTTTGTGGAACATTGCGAATTCATATTTCTTTTCATAATATGTGCGGGTGTTTTGATGGAGTTTCTGAAGCAAGCAGGCAACCGCTTCGAGATGGCCATAAAGATCTTCTTCATGATCAAAATACCAGGATAACGGTGTTCCACAGATGTATTCCGTTACAAGAACACAATTGAAATCGCTGTTTACTGCAAGTGGTCTTGTTACATTGATAAAATTGTCAACTTTTTTGAGATTCTCATATTCATATAGCATTGCCATGTATGGATCGTACTGGGTTATATTCCCTGTAGGTTCTGCAAAGAATTTACATACTAAGCTGAATCCTTCATCTTTAAAGTTACATCTGCAAATTGTGTGGGAGGCAGGCTCCATTTTGAATACATCCACCAGGCAATCCGAATTCTGAATTCTATCTCCGGCTACATGGACCAGCCAGTCCCTGAAAATATTGCCCGGATTAAGTGTTCCTACATACCTTTCTGATGCCACTGTTCAACCCCTCTCGTTTAGCTGATGGAACAATGATGCTTTATGCCAGAATGGATGGCATATGTATCCCCAGTATAAGTTGTAGTTTCTCTTATAAAAACCATGAATGCCCTTGATAGGAATGAAGGAGTTTGGGTAGATGTTGGAATTCATCACATATGGTTGTTGATTTTTTGCGAAACTTTCAGTTTTGGTAAAAATGGGTCAAAAAGTAGGATTCAAGGGAATAGGCCATTTTTGCACATATGGACTATCTTGCATTAGTTCGTAGTTACATATGCGACATATAAGAAGTTTTTTTAATAATATTAAATTATATTATTGTAGCCTTTCTTGCATAGGTAGAGTGTCAAATCTATAACTTTATATAAAACTCTTATAAAAAAGTTTGAGTGCTCCGATCGGGATTCGAACCCGAGTCTTCGGCTCGAAAGGCCGGAATGATTGGCCGGACTACACTATCGGAGCACAGTTGGCCGCTATCTAAAAGCGACCCTACTATACGTTACTAGTATATATAGTTTTTGTCAGGCCTGATTTTGTTTTTCTTTAATAAGCCTTAATATCCATTCAGTAAGAGATTCGCAATGTTCGGGGTGGCACGCAAGCCTGCAACCTGTGCACGGAGAGAACATGCCTGCTGCAAGCATGAGTTCATAGGTTTTCTCATCCGGTGTTGTCGCTTTAATAAGATAGGTGCGTGACCCGTTGGCTACAGCTGGTTCCCTGATGATCTTTCCTTCTTTCATCATGCGGGAAATCAGACGGGAGCACTTACGACTATCAATGTCGAGATCCTTCCATAGCTCATTCTGATAAACACCCTCTGGATGTTTGCGAATTAGACTTAATGCCTCTTCTTCAATTCCCATGAATAACCCGCTAATTATTGTTTTTCAGCCGGTACTATTAAGATAATGTTGTTTCCTCTCAATACTACAGAGCCCAATGAACGCTGACGCTCCTCTTCAACCATCTCAAAGGTGTCCTCCAGATGGAGATTCATATAATCATCGGCGCTTTTCAGAATACCATCAAGTAAACTGTGGTCACCTTTCATTTCAACCTGAATTCTGGATCCAACAAGTTTCTGTACCTTCTTATTCGGGAACAAAATAAAATCCTCACACAAATATCATTTTTAAATATAGATTAAGTTAAAATACGCGAATATAAACTGTAGTCTCCCCTATTTATGCCTAACGATCATAATCCTGCAGGTTTAAATATATTTGCTCCCTGTTCAGATATACCCCTGCAGATGTGAACTGTCATCATCTACCGGTTTTTTAGTAGAAGTATTCTGCGCACTCTTTCTGGAAATCGGGCCAAAAGCAGCTTCATATTCCCTGATGTGTTGGTCGAGCCATCTGGAGAGTTCCAGTGCGGCCAGAGGTGACAGGATTACTTCTGATTCGAGGTTACGCTCGATTACCTGTTCATTGTCATTTGATACTCCTCGAGGGGTATCATTATAAAAACATATCCTGAAATCATAGGGACTGTGGCCACCCATTGCCCCGATGGCGTAGACCTGATTGAAATGCTCTGGTTTATGCAACTTGATTTTCATATTCTTTTTTTGGGATTGCCCTTCTTTTTTTTCCTCAGCCATAACCTTGTCCTCGTTTCCAGATTTCATAAACCTTATGCCTTAATATGTTTTGCATTTCATCGGCCGGCTTCCACACTCTTTTTCAGATCCTTTGCCTGTTTTGCGATATCCGGTTTTGAATGGGCACTTGCCATCATTTCAATAGCATCAAGGTTGCGGATAACTCCATCAAGATAACCATAAAGATCACCAACATAAGCACTGATACCATACTTTTCGTTCAGCCTGGCTGCAATCTTCTCGGGATCGCGACCACTGGCACGCATTCTGATAATCATTTCGGAAAAATTCTTTTCAGCACATCCACAATACGGGCTCTCTTTACATCCACATGTCAAAAAATCAGTAGCAAATTCGAAGAGTTGATCTCTGATCTTCTCTTCCAGCTGGGACAGGTTATCCCCCTCAAATACAATATCCAGAGCAGCTCCCTGAAATACCCGTGATGGCATATTCACGTTCAACGCTGCTGATATCTGGGGTGCAAACTTAAAGTAAACCGCATCGAAAAACTCTAGATTGGCTGCAATCTCAATCGGGTCCTGGCCTGCACGTACCGCATCCCGGATAAGAAACGCACGTGAAGCAGAGAGGAAATGTCGGGCTGCAATACTGCCCATTCGGGTCAATTTGATACCATCGCCTTTCTGTGTCAGGAATCGGTATTTTTTCAGTTTATTTACAATGGAGTTAAGATCAATATCCTCCACCATCTTGCTGCATATATAGTTCAGGTCGGCTTTTGAATTTGTGACTGCAACCGAAGCCAGGACTTCCTCTTCCTGTTCTTCCTGGCCATATTTCAGGTTCATTTCTTCCATCTGGCCTTTGAGCAGTTTCACCGCCATCTCATCTTCTGTCACAGCCTGTCCGCCCCCGTATGTCTTATCCGGACTTGCAAGCAAAACTACCACGCCTCTGTCATGATAGTCCGGTCTTCCTGCTCTTCCAAGCATTTGCAAGAATTCCTGCAGGTTTATCCAGTCAATTCCCATTGCAAGGGATTCAAATATCACCTGCGAGGCAGGGAAATCAACACCTGCTGCCAGAGCTGCTGTTGTCACTACTACAGGAAGCTTTCCGCAGGCAAATCTGTCTTCAACTTTCTTACGTTCCGGATTGGCCAGTCCCGCATGATAAGCAGATGCCGGGATTGGCAGGGCATTTGCAAGACGATGACAGTTTCTACGTGAATTTGTAAAGACGATGGTCTGCCCCTTATGACCTTTTGAAGAAACCTGATTGTATTCTTCACGTATCAGACGGGTCATTATTCTCAATTTGCTTTGCTGGGGACAAAATATAAGGTGCCTTTCAATCGGGACCGGACGATGTTCGTACTCCACAAGTTCAGCATCCAGATGTTTTGCAAGGGCGTGGGGACTTCCGACTGTTGCAGAAAGATAAATGAACTGTGCCCCTGGTGCTGCATATTTGAGACGTGCAATAACACCATCAAGACGGTGCCCGCGTTCTTCATCTTCCAGCATATGGACTTCATCTATGACCACTGTGCCAATTTGACCCAGCATATCTGCTTTGGAAGAACGCATAATGTGGTCGATTCCCTCGTAGGTTCCGACAATAATATCTGTATCAAGAGAACGGGACATTTTCTCCGTCTTGCGCGTTTTTATACGCGAACTTCCTATGCGTATTGAAGTCTGGAGTCCAAAACCTTTATACTTTCCAGTGAACTGGCTATATTTCTGGTTTGCCAGAGCAACCAGCGGCACAAGATAAAGCATCTTGCCTCTTTTTTTCAGGATATTCTCAATACCTGCCATCTCCCCGATCAATGTTTTACCGGTAGCGGTTGCCGAGGTCACAAGAAGATTATTTCCTTTTAGTAAACCCTTGCGTACAGCAATACTCTGTACAGGTAATAGGGTTTTAGATTTTTTTAATAATGATTTCTTGAATTGGTCGGATATTGGAAGTTTACTTATTGGATATGGGTTCTGGTCTTCTTTGGAAGCAATTGTGTCGTATCTTGTAACTTCCGAATCAATCTCTTCAGGATTTAGCATGCCGATTGTGCGGTCAAGGTCTTTTGTCTTGTTCAAGACATCAAATATGCGCTGTATGGCCTCGTCCGAATAATGGCATTGGGAATTACGCAGCGCTCGTTTCAGTTCTTCCTGTGCACACGTTTCACAGATGCGTTCTCCCTGATTAGAAATAGATTTCTTGTTCACAAAATTGAATTCCTTATTGAGCAGACAGAAACGACACACATCTACCATTTCACCGGTAAGGTGGAAGCCTCCGAGCATTTCAATGATTTTTTTGTGGTTTTTGGCATCTCCCTGCCTGGTAATCAATATTCTCTCCGAACGTCTGAGTAGTTCGATAAATTCCTCAGGGGAACGGTAATCCTGCTTCTTATCTTTTGATACCAGAAATCGTAAGGGTCGCGGTCCTGCGCTGGTACTTCGCAGGGTTAGTTCACCTACTATTGCAGGAGTTTTTTTTCGGTCTTTAATCAGCATTACTGTGACCTTACCTTTTAAAGGATAGAGAAGAGTCCAGAGGGTCATATTCTGTGATAGACGTATTTCCCTTTTATAAAGTAAGCGTCTTCTTCGTATAATATTATATCTTTGATCAAATATTATTCAATATATTTTGGCGTAAAGTTTTATAAATATGCTCCATATAGTAATAGTTAGTAGTGAAGGGTAGGATATGCAGAATAACAATAATGGATATCTTGAAGTTCAGCAAATGACACAACCGCCAAAAAACAAGAATGTTTTGGGCAATTCAAATAAGTATTCAGGAAGTGCATCTGCTGCTGAATCAAAATCCATTGTTATGCCCACGGGTATATCCTTACTTGATGACAGTCTCAGTGGGGGTCTACCGTCAAGTTCATTGATCTATTTTTCTGCAGATCCTCTGTCGATGTCCGAAGTTTTCCTGTACCAGTTTTCTCAGACAAGGAAAACTTACTATTTTGCCACAGGTCGGCGTCCTAAATATATCCATCAAGACATAGTAAACCTAGGCTTTGATCCATCCAATATTATTTTTGTTGATGTTTATGGAGAATACTACTTTACGCAAACCGGAGAAATGGTTAGCAGTGTGGGCAATGAGTTTGTTGATTCGAAGATAATCGAATTCACAGAATACAATCTACAGAATATTGCTCTGGATGCGGAAGGCGATGAGGTGAATGTAATATTTGATACTTTTTCCTTTTATACCAATCTTAATGTCAATACAGGCCTGATCAAACGTCTATTAAACATGCTTTATGAAACAACAAAACAGATGGTTTCACAAACCTATCTTTACAGCCTTAAAAGAAGTAGTCCTGAAGCACTTGAAAGTGATCTCTTCAATTCTGCAGATGTGATATTTGACGTAATCATTGAAAGATCATCGGATCAAATAATAAACAAGCTCTCAATCCCGAAAATAAGAGGTATGGTACCTACTTCTGATGTTATCAAGTTCAATGTGGCAGATGGGGTCCACATTGATACATCAAAGGATGTTGTCTGATCTTAAAGGCATGCCTGATCTTTTGCCAGCCTGCATATACATGTCCTTTTGTCATCCATACAAAGGAATGTGTTAATAATAAGATCAAACAGTACTTTTTCCCGGTTTTTAAGTACGCCAACCACTTCATCTGCTGTCAATCTTTCATTGCCCATGCCACATGCAGGGTTGGTAACTGTACATATTGAGGCATAACAGATTTTCGTTTCACGGGCAAGTATAACTTCCGGCAGGCCGGTCATACCTACAACATCCCCAAATGAAGCCATCATTTTTATCTCTGCTTTAGTCTCAAAACGTGGTCCTTCAGTACATACGTATGTTCCTTCAAAGAAGTCTTCCCTGATTTCCTGCACAGCACTCATGAGGGATTGTCTGAGTCTTGGACAATAGGGTTGGTTCATGTCCACATGTACGGTCTGGTCATGATAATATGTGGACTCGCGCCCCTTTGTAAAATCAATGAAATCATCAGGGATAAAAAATGAGCCTGTAAGGTGGCCTTTCATGGAACCTACAGAATTTGTGGCTATTACCTGTTTGACACCAAGCTTTTTCACCGCACATATTATGGCACGATAGTTAATCATGTGAGGAGGGATATGCGGGCCTGATATAGAATGTCTGGGTATTAAGGCAAAATTCATACCACTGGTTTTACCAATAAAACACTCCACATTCCCGTAGGTACTTGAAATGGTCATTTTTTCATAACCATTATTTTTGAGGAAGCCCACACCTCCAATTATGGCAAAAGAAATCTCCCTGTCCATTTTCATTTCTCTCGATTACCTGTAATGGATAACTTTACACCCGCAAGGGCTGAAATTATGGATAACACTACCGAGTAAATGAAATATTGTAAGCTGAAACTACCTGCTGTGGATTCGGAAGGTAGGGAACTTATTGATAAAATGTATTCACTGGAGCCCCATAAGAGAAAACCTATTGCAATCACAAACAGGGCAGGGGATAGTTTTCTCCAGCAAAAATGTTTTTCCATTTTAAGATCAATTATCTTTCCTGCAATCGCAAAAAGGAAGGCTGAAACATACCACCATACGGATTTGTTTATGAAAACGGTCACAAGAGTAACCAGGCCATAATACCAGCCACCTCCTGTTGTATAGTAGCCCCATAATTCAAGAGCTCCTATTATGGTTGCGATTATTATAAGCAACCCTGCGGCCATATAGGTTACAAAGGTCATCTGGCCCGCATAGAAAGCTTGTTTCATCTTTTCCCTGGCAATTACAAACGATTCGTCCAGGTTGAATCCCCTGTATAACATATATATGCCAATAGCAGCGGAGATTCCAATAATTGCTCCTTCTGGATATCGGGCCAGGAGGAATATGGCATAGATAAGAGCTGCAAGTCCTAGGGGGACAAAAAATGTCTGGGAAATCTTGGGGTCGTTGAATGCATGTTTTAGAATGTAATATGTACTTTCAAGATTTGCACTTTGTTTGACGACTATCCTTTTTACCGAATCGATTTTTATTCTTGATTGAACGATGGGTAAAAGGGTTTCATCTTCAGCTCCATCGGAAACAAAAATAGCCTCTTGTGGATTATAACGGGAAAGTACATCATCAAGCTGGCGTGATATGCGCTGGTCGGAAATAACACCTACATTCCGGTCACCTGCAAAAGAGACCAGTTCCACATCGGTCCCTTTTCCTTTCAGCTCGTCATAAACACGGATCCCGCCAAACAGTGTATTGATGTCTGAATCTTCCGGATCCGCAGACGCAAGCCTGACAGCAGCATCTACGTGAGCCTCTCTGCCTATAATTGGCGTTTGGACCCCTGCTTTGTCCCCAAGGTCGTTGTCCCGGTCTATACAGATTACCAGAGTTTGCATTGAAGTTCTAGATATAAATTAATACGAAGTTATATATAGGTTATCTGGAGCGGCATTCTTATGCAAATCCTTCAATAAGCCGACGTGCCCAGTTAAGCTTTTTCTTTTTGAGTTCATCGACATTGTCATCATCAAAATCAAAACCAACCAGGGTCATGGAAGTTGCCCCCAGTTGATGAGCCATGAAAACACACCTATCGCCGTCTGTAAAGCCTCCAAAATTGAATAGGCCGTGTGGTGGTTTTGTCTGAGATGTACCGATAATATTGGTCAAAAGAGGTACAAAAGAAAGAATCTTGCCTGTATTGTCTCCATGGGCATGCACTACCATTATGGCTCCTTTCTTGTTTGCTTCGATCTCTTTTTCAACATCGCCATCAAGATCAGTTACAATCACGGCCGGAATAAGGCCTTGCTCAAGCAGGACTGAGGTTGCTCCATCGGCAGCAATGATTGCATGGTCTGAAGGGTTTACCTGCTCAAGATCTTTTTTCAGTGTGGGCGCATTACCACAAATTAATGTATCTTTGCCCTTGATTATATCAGTAAGATCTTTTAGGTCCGCTTTTACAGGCCCGATGAGAAGATTTGAAAGAAGCTGTGCAGCATTTGCATCAGCATCTTCGGAAAAACCGAAATCTTCTACTATTTTTTTGTATATTGGTTCCCATTTGTCATATTCCATTCAAATTCCTCTGTTAGCAGGGGATATTCCAATATGCACATCTATGCCTTCCACATTCCAGTCTTTTACCAGAGTGCCTGTAGCATCCACATCAAAGCCAATTACCTGAACCTGTGATCTGACCTCTTTTGCGATGTAGTTTTCCCTGTCCAGCACCAGGTCGACGATTCTTTCGTCATCTATACGGATATGTGCAAGGATGTTCTCATCCACTTCCAGGTCGAGTTCCTTTCGCATATCCTGTATCCTGCGGATCACTTCACGGGCAAAACCTTCGGATTCGATATCTCTGGTCAGGTTTGCATCCACATAGATTCTCCCTCCGCTGAAATCTGCCACAGCAACCATTGAAGGTACTTTGTCCTCAAACTTGACCATTTCCGGGGTTAAGGTTGCAGATTCACCGTCGAGGGATATATCCATTTCTCCATTTGCAAGTCCTTTTTTCAATTCATTTGCATCGGCTTTCTGGATATATTGGATGACTTTGCCTGCATCCTGTTTGAAGACCGGGCCTATAGCGCTGTGATTTGGGGAGGCCTCTACGCCAAGTTCATCCCAGCTGTGATTAACTTCCACAAGATCTATGTCCTTAGCGTTTGTCTGATCCATAAGGACAAAACGCAGATCCATTACAGCATCGTAGACCTGCCTGTTTTCAGGTTCAATGACTATACGGCTGACCGGCCAGCGTAGTTTTCTTTTGACTTTCTGGCGTGCATTGGATGCGGCTTCAACCATGGCACGCACTGCAGTCATTTTTTCTTCAAGGTCGGTATCCTTGAGGGATTCATCCACTGTTGGCCAGTTACACATGTGGACAGTCAAAGATGCATCAGGATCAACGTTTTTCACAATATTAGCATACATTTCCTCGGCCAGGTGGGGCATGAACGGGGCGATTACTTTGCAGAGGGTTACAAATACATCATAAAGAACCCTGTAAACTGCCAGTTTGTCCGGATCATCCGCCTCATTCCAGGTACGAGGTCTAATTAGCTGGATGTACCACCTGGAAAGATCCTCCAATACAAATTCATTGATGGTCCTGATAGCACGGTGCAGGAGGTATTGCTCCATTGACCTGTCCATTTCTTCTATTACGGATTGCATCCTGGATAATATCCAGCGGTCTTCTTTGCGCAGGTATGGTTCAACTGCTTCAAAAGAAATTTCCTGTGGATCAAATTCATCCAGGGCCATGTAGGGAAGAGGGAAACGATAGACATTCCAGAGAATGTTTATTGTCCGGTGGATCGTTGCAAGTTCATCCTGGTTAAATTTCAGGTCGTCCCAGGGAGCACTTGAAGAAAGCACATAGCAACGCAGGGAATCGGCGCCGTATTTTTCGATGACTTCATGGGGCTGTACCACATTACCCAGACTCTTGGACATTTTCTTTCCTGTGCTATCCAGTGTAAAACCGTGCATCAGCACACTCTTGTAAGGAGCTTGTCCAAAGGCCACCATGCTGGCACCGAGCTGGGAATAGAACCACCCTCTGGTCTGGTCATGTCCTTCAGTTATGAAATCTGCAGGCCACCATTCTTTGAACTGGTCTTCCCGGTGAGGATAGTTCAGTGTGGCCCAGGATGCCACCGCGGAGTCAAACCATACATCAAAAACATCCTCTATCCTTGACATACGGCCGCCGCAGTCACATGTTAATTTGATATCGTCCACATAGGGCCTGTGAAGTTCGGTGTTTGGATCAACATCGGCAATTTCCTGCAGTTCCTTGCGGGTTCCCACGACCTTGAGAGATTCACATACCTCACATCTCCATACAGGCAGGGGGATTCCCCAGTAGCGTTGCCTGGATATGCACCAATCCCTGGCCCCTTCGATCCAGTCCCTGAATCTTGCAGAACCGGCCCAGTCAGGATGCCAGTCAACCTTCTTAATTTCTGCAAGCATATCTTCCTTCAGGTCACCAATCTTGATAAACCACTGTTTTGTGGCAAGATAGATGATAGGTGTCTTACATCTCCAGCAATGGCCATAGCGGTGTGAGATGGATTCTTCAAAAGGCAGGAGGCCTTTTGCATCAAGGTCTTCCATCACAACTTTGTTGGCATCCCGGATGTTCATACCTTCATACTTGCCGGCTTCATTGGTATAGTGACCGTTTGGACCAACAGGGCAAAAAACAGGAATATCATTTGCTTTTCCTACATCAAAGTCATCAACTCCATGTCCGGGTGCAATGTGGACACAACCTGTATTTTCAGCAATTACAAAATCGGCAAGGTAAACACGGTGATCGAATTCGGCCTGTTCTGGTATGTTTTCTACAAGTGGATGGTTGTATTCCATGCCGGCAACATCTTCACCTGACATTGTTTCAAGGATTTCATAATCTGTGTATCGTCCTTTTTTAAGTACACTTTCCACAAGATCGGAGGCCATTATGAGTATTTCTTCCTTTTCCTCTTTCACGGCCCTTACCTTTGCATATTCAAAATCAGGATTTACAGCCACACCCATATTTGCCGGGATAGTCCAGGGGGTGGTCGTCCATATGACAATATATGTGTCGTTTTCATCTTTTACTGCAAATTTGACGAAAATGGAAGGATCGGTACGATCTTCATACTCAACTTCAGAATCTGCAATTGCTGTCTCACAGCGGGGACACCAGTTCACGACCCGTTTACCCACTTCAAGCAGGTCTTTTTCGTAAGCCTGTTTGAGGGTCCACCAGGCAGCTTCTATGTATTCATCCTTAAGGGTCATGTAAGGATCTTCCCAGTCCAACCATGTACCAAGGGTGCGGAACTGGTCTGTCATGGCGTCCTTTTGTTTCAGGGCAAATTCCTTACATTTATCAACAAATTTTTCGACACCATAACTTTCAATATCTTTTTTTGATTCAAAACCCAGAACACCCTCAACCTTTACTTCTATGGGGAGGCCGTGCATGTCCCAACCGGCCCGGTCTATAATATCATGCCCATTCATGGATTTGTAACGAAGTATGGAGTCTTTGATAATTTTGTTCCAGGCGGTGCCCAGATGTATATGTCCGGTCGTGTATGGCGGACCGTCCACAAAGAAAAATCGCTTTTCTCCACGGCGATGTTCTCTTACTTTCATGTAGGCCTGGTTATCCTCCCAGAATCTGTGGACTTTTTCCTCGATTTTTTGTGCACTATATTGATCGGTAACTTCCTTGATCATAATAAGTAATCTCCATGAACAGCTGATATTCTGATTATCCTAAATACTACGATGGGTTTAAATAATTTAGCTTTAAATAATTCGTGAATCTTTTATACTGAATGCCAAAATGGTTGCTGGAATCCAACTTTTAAGAACATAATACACGTGTTCAATGCAGGTTTGAATCTTCATTTAATACTCTTAGCATTTCAATTATGGAATATGCTGCACGTGTGATTCCCATACTGCGACTATCGGTGTCAGTACCCGCCACATAAAGATTCCTTATGGGCGTTCTTATTCCTGCAAAATGGCCATTTATGGTAACCGCAGCTTTTTCAGGAATGGTTACCTGGTCATGTTGCATTTCCACATGATCCTGAATGTCTGGAACAGCTTTGTATATGGTCTCATGGGCTTTTTTCATCTCTTTTTTCTCAGGAGAAGAGTCATCTATTGCAAAAGCAAAACCTACAAGTTGTTTCCCTGGCGGGGCAAGGGTTGGGTCATAGTTACTTATTGGCATTGCCCAATAGGCATTATCCTTAAACCATATTTCAGAACCTCTGTAATTGAATTCCTTCCTTGTCTCATCAAGACCCAGCCATACAGTCAGGCTCTTACTATTAACAATTCCATCCAAATCCTCGATATATTTGCGGGGTAAATCTTGCACTAATTCGGGTAAGTGTTTTACAAAACCGGTGTGTATGACTATGTCTGCAAGATAGATTTCATCGCTTTCCACTCCTGTTACCTGATCTTTTTCAACAAGTATCTTTTTAGCCTCACTCTCAGTCTTTATGTCAACTGAATCAGGTAAAGAATACAGGATTGCATTGAGCAGTGCTTTGAGGCCCTTTCTTGGATATCCCTGGGAATAATTTGCCTTGTTTGTTGCAAGTCTTCCAAGGGATGAAAATTGGCTTGATACACTGTTAAACCGAAGTTGTAGTTGATTATGGTAATTTGCAGGGATGATGGATTGGAGGATAGACTCAACCGGTGGTCTGTCAGGTTTTGATACAATACTGGCAAATTGTGCCTGTGTAATACTGTCCCTGACAAAACTGCTCCCTGTTAATATTCTGTGCACCGAGGTTTCCTTCATTGACTTGCCGGAAAGGAAATGAGAAATAGCATCAACAAAATTATATGAATCAGTGGATAGTGTCTTTGGCAGTGCATCATATACAGATTTTTTTGAAAGGTCGACCCCGAAGGTAGAAAATGTCAATTCTTTGGTGAGGGTCTGTGCAATAAGTAACCTGTCTTTGCGGGGCAGTGCATCGAATACAGCAAATTCCTTGAGATTAGAAGGTACTTTTAGAAAATTGCGTTCAGTTCTGACAAAATAATTTCCGTAATCCTCAAAAATAGGAAGATAGTCAAAGTAATTTTCCATCAATCTTTTTAGAGGGCCTGCTTCCAGATGGGTTATAGCATGGGGTCCTGTATCGACCTGGAAACCATCAACATCGTAACTGTTACAGTTTCCTCCAACATGGCGATTTTTTTCAAGTACCAGTACTTTCTTTCCGTGTTTTGAAAGTGTTAGTGCGGCAAGCAGGCCTGTTGCTCCTGCACCAATTACAATGGCATCATATTTATTCATAATATTCTCCTTTAAAGACCCTGAAAATTCAGATTGTTCTGTAGATTCATATGTGTAATGGATAATCAAGATTGACAGATGTATTTTTCACTAAATACGACAATGGGTTTAAATAATTTAGGCAAAGTGAACAAACCGGTTTAGGCATAAAGGTTTAAATCCTTATGACAGCTTTTATTCTAATACAATCAGATTGTCCGTCCGGGTGATATGTTGAAGGTTAAATCAAGGGTACAATTGAGGAAATCCGATAGGAAAAAACTTTTTGAAGGAATGGAAGAAAAGTTTGGCAAGATTAGCCGTCTTGAAGATAGTAAAATAGAAAGTGCCCGGGCAGATGATATGGAAGTCCTCATTGTAGAGGGTAAAATATTATTCTTCAAATATGAGGAAGATTGGCACCCTACAGTTAGGGGTGTGCTTGAATATGGTATAAATGAATATGTGGTAGTTGTGGACCAGGGTGCCGTTAAATTTGTAATTAACGGCGCTGATATAATGAGTCCGGGTATTGTTTCGGCAGATCCTGTTATCAAAGAAGGGGACATTGTCGTTATAAAAGAGCAAGCTCATAATAAACCACTGGCTATTGGAAAAGCCCTTGTTCCGGGAACCCAGATGGTTGCAGATTCAGGTAAAGCAGTCGAATCCCTGCATTATGTGGGGGATGAATTCTGGAATCTGGAACTTTAAGGCAAAGATATCTTTAAAATATAATGAACGTTATAAGGACATTATCGTTATTTAATTCAAAATAAAAGGTGCGGACTATGGCATTCATGGACAAATTGTTCGGAAGTGGAACTAAAGCTACGTCTTCTGCAGAGGAGTACACTGAACTTGATCTTGGTAAATATGAAGAGGTAATGGATGAGGAACCTGCTGAAACTTATGTAAGGGTTGCTGAACTTACCAATCTTAATGAATTACCGTCCCTTAAAAAGGAAATATATGACGGTAATATCCTTATGATTGATATTTCCAATATAAAGGCTGATAAACTGATGTTGGATCGTGCTTTGAAAGATCTCAAGGAAGTTATAATCGATGTCCACGGTGATATCGCAGGGATTAAAGAAGATCAGGTATTGGTAACACCAACCGGCGTAAAAATAGACAGGTCCAAGGTAATTGGTGGGAGATATTGAACTCTGAAAACGAAAAGAAAGAGGGGTTTGATACCCAAACCACATGTCCCCTTTGCCACAATGAAATGGTTATACACTGGCAGAGCGACGATATACCTTTTTTTGGTGAAGTTATGTATGTAACGAGTCGGTGTGGCTGTGGTTTTCGTTTTACAGACACTATGATCCTGACTCAGAAAGAGCCGATACGTTGTGAATTGAAAATAGAAAAGGAAGAAGACCTTAACTGCAGGGTTATCCGCTCAATATCGGGAACTATAAGAATTCCTGAACTTGGTATTGTTGTAGAACCCGGGAGTGTTTCTGATTCCTATGTGACAAATATTGAAGGATTGCTCTGTAGGGTCAGGGACGTAGTGGAAACTGCAATTAAATGGTCGGAAGATGACCCGGAAAAAGAGGCTGCCGGAAATAAAATTCTGGAAAGGTTAAATGATACGCTTTCCAGCAAGGCTAATCTTACCGTCATAATGGAAGATCCACTGGGTAACAGCACTATTATATCTGAGAGGGCATCATGCATCAATCTTACTTCGGAGGAGGCATCAGCACTTAAGACAGGGATGGTAATCCTGGATGCTGATTCCGCTGATCTTAAGGTTGACTCTTCTGAAAATATCCAACCTCTTGGAAATGACTATAAATAATGGGTCTATTTATCTTCGCAGGATTTTTAAAAACAATTTCTGGTGACTTTATGGGCGAACAGGAAAAAGAAGCATCACTGCCATCAAAAAACAATTTCAGTGAATGGTATAATGAATTACTCCAAATTGCAAAGATAATGGATGTACGTTACCCTGTAAAGGGTCTCTATGTATGGCATCCCTTCGGTTTTACTATCAGAAAAAAATCATATTCTATTATGAGGGAACTTCTTGATAGGGACCATGAAGAAACAATGTTCCCTCTGCTTATCCCTGAAGCCGAGTTTATGAAAGAGGCACAGCACATTAAGGGATTTGAGGATGAGGTCTACTGGGTGACCCATGGAGGCACATCTCCCCTTGAAGTAAATCTTGCATTGCGGCCCACAAGTGAAACAGCCATATATCCTATGTATAAACTCTGGGTGCGCTCTCATGCAGACCTCCCCTTGCGCCTGTATCAGATTGTCAATACATTCCGTTATGAAACAAAACACACGCGTCCCCTTATACGCCTTCGGGAGATCACTTCTTTCAAGGAAGCGCATACGGTTCATGCTACATGGGATGAAGCCGCCTGGCAGGTAGATGAGGCAATCAGGATCTATACTGAATTCTACCGCAGGCTTGCGATACCGATACTGTCTTCCAAAAGACCTGAATGGGACAAGTTTCCGGGTGCGGATTATACGATTGCTGTTGATTCACTGATGCCTGACGGAAGAACGCTTCAGGTGGGTACTGCCCATCATTTGGGCGACAATTTTGCAAAGACTTTTGAAATAACCTATGAAGACTCTGAAGGAGAGCAGGTATATGCTCACCAGACCTGTTATGGCGTTTCCGAACGCTGTCTTGCAGCGCTGATTTCTACCCATGGGGATGACAAGGGACTTGTACTTCCACCTGAGGTCGCACCCGTCCAGGTTGTTATCATTCCTATCATATTCAAAAAACCCGAGGAAGTTCTTGCAGCCTGTGAAAAGGTAGCAGAAGAGCTCAAGGATGCCGGTATTAATGTCAAGACTGATGATAGCGATAAGCGCCCGGGTGCCAAATACTACAAATGGGAGATGCAGGGTGTGCCTATCAGGCTGGAAATTGGACCCCGTGACCTGAAAAATAAGGCAGCGATGATGGCAAGAAGGGACACCGGCGAAAAAGAACAGATTCCACTTGAAGATATAGCTTCAACGATAAAGGACACCTTCGCAGATGTACATAAAAACCTGTATTCACAGGCTGAGGCCCAGTTACGGGAACATATTTTCCTTTGTGAGGGTCTGGAAGAGATCAAAGATAAACTGGCTCATGGAATTGTTCAGACATACTGGTGTGGAAAAGAAGATTGCGGTAAAGAGATGGAAGATGTCATTGGAGCGGGGATACTCGGAATACCGGGAGAACAACCTGACTGTAAGGGTAAAAAATGCCCTCTGTGTGGTGAAGAGGCAGCCAATTCCATTTATATTGCAAGAACATATTGAATTTCATTAAATAAAGCAGTGGTTATCATGGATTCATTCCGATCTGGACATAAAGATGTACCCGAAAATCCTCTTTTCGTATGCGTGCTTTCCAATACCGAAACTGCATATATAGAGGGTCTTTCAGCCGCAGGAAAGAGTGCCAAATTTACAGATTATACTCCTGCGGGAGATGCTGAATTGCTGGAAACGGGGAATATCATAAGTGTTCCCGTATTGCCTATGACTCCTCCCTTTAACACCCCTACGCCTGGGCTCACTACACGTGCCGTTCTGGTTACTACGGGAGTTCCTCATGTGTTTGTGCGTGCAGGTATGAAGTTCACCCCTAAAGTCCCGATGATAGACCTTGAAGTGCCTGCAGGGGCGGATATACGCAATAAAATTGCAGTAGATGATCCGTACACTGTTTTCAAACGTGCAGAAGAAACGGGTAAAAACCTTAAGGCGAAGTCAGATTTCATAGTTATTGGGGAGAGTATTCCCGGTGGGACGACAACTGCTCAGGCAGTTCTTAATGCTCTGGGATATGATGGAAAAGTGAGCAGTAGTGCTTCAGTGAATCCTATAGGACTGAAAGCACAGGTTGTAAAGCAAGCTCTTGAATCTTCAGGTATCACTCATGGAAAACTCAGGCAGGATCCACTTGAAGCTGTACGTTGTGTGGGTGATCCCATGATGCCTGCGGTTGCTGGACTTGTTTCCGGTATAGGTAGTGGTACACGTGTAATTCTTGCAGGTGGAACACAGATGGCTGCCGTATTCAGTATTATAAAACATATGGGAATGGATACTGATAATCTTTCCATTGTTACTACGAGCTATGTGGCAAATGATGAAACTGCAAATTTCCGTGATTTGGCAAAACAGATTGGAGTAGAAATGTTTGCTGAAGATCTCGGATTTGGCAAATCTAAACTTGTAGGCCTCCAGCAGTACGAAAAGGGCTATGTGAAAGAAGGAGTTGGTGCAGGCGGGGCGTTTTATATGGGACGTTTGCTGGGTCACTCCCGTCAGGAAATGACGGCACAGGTGGAGAAGATTTGCATTGATCTGGCAGATCTGCTGGAAGATTATGAGTAAATTCACTACATATTTATTTGATTGTCCGTCCCTGCACCGGTAAATATATTATATATGAGGTGTATTGGGTGGATGCTTACACGTTTCATGCAACGTGTTTTGCGGGGCTGTGGCCTAGCCAGGAATGGCGACGGGCTCCAGCGGATAAATGATGAACAACGGGTCTACTGAGGCTTGCCCGACGGGGTTTGCCAGTGAGGAACCGTTGGAGCACTGATATGTGTTCATAAGAACAGTCAAAGCTGCTAAGTGCAGTTGTTCGGAGAGACCCGTCGATCGTGAGTTCGAATCTCACCAGCCCCACGTTTTTCTTTTCTGTTGTAACACAAACCTTTAAATCATATTGCCGTCGTATTAGCGGCGTGTTTCATCTACGGGAAGAATCCCGTTGGAGTGTGGCCTTAATGGCTGAACCGTCAATGAATGAAACAAGGTGAAATAATGTCAAAATCATTTTACAGTTATGTAAGAGACGCATGGAAAAGGCCTGATGATTCTTATGTAAAGGATCTCAGATGGGAAAGACTTCAGGAATGGAGACGTGAAGGCTCAGTAACCCGCGTGAAAAGACCTACCCGTGTAGACCGTGCACGTTCCCTTGGCTATAAGGCAAAACAGGGAATCACAGTCGTACGTGTAAAGGTACATCGTGGAAGCAGACGTAATTCCCGTTATATGCGTGGAAGAAGGACCCAGCATATGGGTAAAAACAAGATCACAGGAGAAAAGAGTCTCCAGAGAATTGCTGAGGAAAGGGCTTCACGCCGCCATCCTAACATGGAAGTACTCAACTCTTACTGGGTAGGGGAAGATGGAAAGAATAAATGGTTTGAAGCAATACTTGTGGATCCATTCCATCCTGCCATTGTTAAAGACAAGGACCTTAAATGGATATGTGACAGTTCCAGCCGGGGACGTACTTTCCGTGGAAAAACAAGCGCAGGAAGAAAGAGTCGTGGTATGCGCAGTAAAGGAACCGGTACGGAGAAAACCAGGCCGAGTGTCCGGTCCAACAATAACCAGGGCAAGTGATTCACTATATAACATTGCGCGTAACTGCGCATGCAACCGAAGACAGGGACAGAGTAATCTCGTCCCTGAAATTTCTTTTACCGGATATCATCCGTAACTCACCGGATATCGATAAGCAGATAAATTCTCTGGTTGTGGATGGACATTACGGTAACCCGATGGTTTTGTATAGTCTGGATTTTAAGCGCAAGGCTGAAACTTCTGCTTTTATGGATCGTCTGGTTTCGGAATTATCTAAATCCCAAAGAGATGAACTTGTCCGGCAACTGGATGAGCGGCTCGATGATCAGCTGATGCTGCATCTGCGATTTAGCAAGCAGGATGCATATTCAGGAAAACTGGTTACGGAATCATCTTCCGATGCGATTGCTGTCAAAATAAAAATCGCCACTTATCCTAAAGACAGGAATAAAGCCCTTGAAATGCTGGAGGATTTTTTTGAGCAGATCTGATTACTATGATTTGAATATCCATGTGCTTCCTGATGGTTCAAGTTCTGTAAACCAGATGCTCTCAATTGCAAACCATCTTGGATATTCAGGAATTGGCATAACGAATCATATTGATAAAGAACCATCATCTGATACTTCTCATGAAGATATAGAACTGATTCAGGGAGTGCAGATAGAAGTCCGTAATTCTTCAAAACTCCATGGTCTCGTTGGGAAGTTTCGCAAGAAAGTAGATGTCCTTGTGGTCCACGGAGGCAGCGAATCCATAAATCGCAGTGCAGTAGAAAATCCAAATGTAGATATCCTGACTAATCTTCCCACCGGCAGAGACAATGGTTTTAATCATGTCCTTGCAAAATCAGCCCACGATAATGAAGTGGCGATCGCATTCAACCTTGATGCCATAATCAAACAGAGAGGGGGAAGGCGGGTACATGCTCTGGCCCATTTCAGGAAAAATTTACAACTTGCAAGAAAATACAATGTTTCTACAGTACTGACGAGCAATGCTATGTCCTGCTATGACATACGGGCTCCCGGGGAAATGATTGCGCTTGCCGGATTGTTCGGTATGGAAAAGAATGAAGCAAATGCAGCTTTGAGTACTATTCCTGAAGGGATTATTAAACGCAACAGAAGAAATTCCTCAACCCCGCAAGGGGTTCGCATTATTCAATACAATAGTCAGGAGCTTTGTTAATGAAAGTCCTACCTCCCACTCTTCGGGACCCGAAAAGGTACCTTGCACTGGAATTAATCTGTGAGGTCCGGGTTTCACGGGATGATTTCCTCAATGAGATATTTTCCAATTCCGCTGCATTAATTGGAGATTTTGGTTCAAGTCAGGCCGGTATCAGGCTACTGGATTTTGATGATAATATGGGTATACTTCGCTGTAAGCGAGGTTCAGAAGATCTGACCCGGGCTGTACTTGCTACAATTACAATAGTAGGTGGGTATCCTGCAATTGTAAATGTGCTTGGAATTGCAGGTACTGTGCGATCGGCAACCGAAAAGTACATTGAAAAAAGGGATCCATATAGCGTCCCTAATGACAAACACATATAAATGGATAGAAACTATATTATACGTTGTTATCGATACCACGTGCATAAGAATTAATAGGAGATAGATACGAAATGCAGATGGCACCACAAATGGGTTATGATAGAGCGATCACGGTTTTTAGTCCTGATGGCAGATTATTTCAGGTAGAATACGCCCGTGAGGCAGTAAAGAGAGGAACCACAGCTGCTGGAATCAAAGCCCGTGACGGTGTAGTCCTCCTGGTGGACAAAAGAATTACCAGTCATTTGATTGAAGCTGAATCCATTGAAAAGATATTCCAGATTGATGAACATATCGGGGTAGCTACTTCAGGACTTGTAGCTGATGCACGTGCTCTTGTAGATCGTGCCAGAGTAGAAGCACAGGTTAATGTTGTCTCCTATGATGAGCCTATAAGCGTTGATGTGCTCTCAAAGAAGATTTGTGATCACAAGCAGACCTACACTCAGTACGGAGGCGTACGCCCTTATGGAACAGCTCTTTTAATAGCAGGTGTTGATGGCTCCACACCAAAACTTTTTGAAACAGATCCAAGCGGAGCACTACTTGAGTATAAGGCAACGGCGATTGGTGCAGGTAGAAACGCCTTCATGGAAGTTTTCGAAGAAAAATACAAGGAAGGAATGAATCTGGATGAAGCGATTATGCTTGGTATGGAAGCCCTTTACAATGCTTCAGATATGAAACTGGATGCATCCACTCTGGAAGTCGGTGTGGTGAATGTGGAAGATAAGATGTTCTCCAAATATTCCAGTCAGCAGGTTGAATCCTATGTGGAGAGGATCCTTGAAAACCACAAAGATGAAACCGAAGAAGCAGAAGATGAAGAAGCAGAACAGTAAATCCAGTACAGGTGTGAAAAATTATGGTCTCTCTTGATGAAGCTTTGATTGCCCGTCTTAAGAAAGGTAGTAACCACTTTGAAGTGCTGGTTGACCCGGATGGCGCTCTTGAGTACAGGCAAGGAAATGATGTAAAGCTGGAAACAATTCTTGCGGTTGAAGATATATTCTCCGATGCAAAGAAAGGAGACCATGCAGCAGAATCCGATATCATTAACAGTTTTGGTACGGATGACGTGTATGAGGTTGCAGGCAACATCATAATGCATGGAGAACTCCAGCTTACCCAGGAACAGAGAAAACATTTCCTTGAAGAAAAGACAAAGCAGGTTGTAAGCATTATTGCTCATAATGCTCTTAATCCGCAAACGCGTGCACCTCATCCACCGGCCCGTATTAAAACTGCAATGGAAGAAGCAAAAGTACACATTGATCCTCTCAAAAGCGTTGATGAACAGGTAAAAATTGTGATGAAAGCAATTCGTCCAATTATTCCTATCAGGTTTGAAGAGGTTGATATTAAGGTACAGGTTCCTCCTTCATATGCAGCTAAATCTTACGGTGAAATAGCAAATTTCGGAACCCTTGTAAGAGATAAATGGGAAAATGACGGTTCCTGGACAGCTGTAGTCAGGATGCCCGCAGGATTGCAGAATGATTTTTATGGTCTTATTAACCGGCTCACAAAAGGCGATGCTGAGACTGAGCTCTTATAAGGAGATTTCAGGATGAAACGCAAAATCGTTTATCCCGGTCAGATGCTTTCCGAAAATGAAAAGCAAGCTGGAACAGGTACGTATGTGCATGAAGGCAAAGTATACTCACTGTTCTACGGGGTAGCCAATGATAAAAATCGTGTAACAGTTGTTCCTTTTTCAGGTAAGTACATACCTTCCCCCAGAGATTATGTGATCGGTTATGTAATAGAAGTTACTTCGTCAAACTGGATATTTGATATCGGCTCCCCGTATGATGGACTTCTTCATGTATCTGAATATCCCAAAAGAGTGGATAGTTCAATGATGCGAAAGGAAATAGGCATCGGGGATTGTGCGATTTTGCGTATAAAAGATGTTAATACTTCCATGAAAGTGGAACTTTCAATGAAGGATCGAGGTCTTCGCCGTCTGGATGAAGGCAGGATTATAGATGTATCCACTACGAAGGTTCCACGTATCATCGGGCATAATGGATCCATGGTTTCAATGCTCAAAAAGGAATCCAATTGTGATATCTTCATAGGACAAAACGGAAGGATATGGTTAAAGGGTAAAGATGAAGATATGAACAGGCTGACACAGGCCATAGAGATAATCGAAAACAAATCTCACATATCAGGATTAACCAATCATATTAGTGCTTTCCTGCGTTATGAAGAATCCGATGAAATTGAGGAAAAGGAAAAACCTGTACCATTTACCAGTAGTAAGAAGGACTACACAGAAGACGCTTGCCGAAAAGTAGATGTGCTGCTTAGTGACGAAGATGAAAATTGAGCGGCCTTTTAATATTTAATATACTGAGCAGGATTTTGGAGAACTTGTAATGAGTGATAAACCGGAACGTTTTATTGATGATGAGGGTCTCCGCCTTGATGGAAGGCGTGTTGATGAGATCCGACCCATGAAAGTAGAGATGGGTGTGCTTTCAAGAGCTGATGGCTCATGTTACCTTGAATGGGGAAATAATAAGGTGCTTGCAGCAGTTTATGGTCCCCGTGAACTGCACCCGAGAAGGATGCAGAAACCCAACGAAGTACTTGTGCGTTACAAGTATAATATGGCCTCTTTTTCTGTGGAAGACAGGATAAGACCGGGTCCAAGCAGAAGAAGTACTGAGATATCCAAAGTCAGTGGAGAAGCTTTTGAACCTGTTGTGATGACACAATATTATCCTGGTGCTGTAATAGATGTATTCGCAGAAGTATTACAGGCCGATGCAGGGACCAGGACTGCTGCTATCAATGCAGCAACACTTGCTCTTGCAGATGCTGGCATACCCATGAAAGGGCTTGTTTCAGCCTGTGCAGTCGGTAAAGTTGATGGTCAGCTTGTTCTTGATCTCAACAAACCAGAAGATAATTATGGTCAGGCTGATCTTCCTGTCGCAATGACCCAGGATGGGGAAATAACCCTTCTCCAGATGGATGGACACCTTACTCCTGAAGAACTCGAAGAAGGCCTGGAAATGGTTAAAAAAGGCTGTCAACAAATTCTTGAAATTCAGCGTGAAGCCCTTGTTTCCAGATATGGGAATGAGGACGAAGAAGGCGAAGAAGCTGAAGAGGAAAGTCCAGAAGAAGTCCCTGAATCAGAAGAAGACGAAGAAGAGGAAGAAGAAAGGGATGACTCATTCGACAATGAAGAATCTGAAGCAGAAAACGCGGATGAAAATGATTTAACCGAAGAGGATGAGGGTGAAGAAGATGAGCGGCAGTGAGGTTATTTCCAGACTGAAAAGGGATTATATTTACAACCTTATGCTCAAGGGTGAACGTGAAGACGGTCGCCAATTCGATGAGCTAAGGGATATTGCTCTTGAAACAGGTGTCATCGATAAGGCAGAAGGTTCTGCAATGGTGCAGTATGGGGATACCCAGGTAATGGTGGGTGTCAAAATGCAGGTTGGTACTCCTTTCCCCGATAGTCCTGCACAAGGAGTTATCATAACCAGTATGGAACTTAATCCGATTGCTTCACCTGACTTTGAAGCAGGTCCTCCAAGAGAGAAAGCTATCGAGATGGCCAGGATTGTAGATAGGGGCATAAGGGAATCTGGCGCAATTGATATAAATAAGCTCTGTATTACGGAAGGCGAAGAGGTATGGATGGTTTTCATTGATGTCCATGTTCTGAATAATTCCGGAAATATACTTGATGCCGCATCCCTGGGTGCAATCGCTGCTCTTATGACCACAACAGTACCTTCTGAAAGAGAAGGAAAAGGTGAAGATTATCCCATGCCTGTGCGTGAAATGCCTGTTGGTATATCACTGGTCAAGATTGGTGATGAAATGGTGTTAGATCCCACTTATGGTGAAGAATCAGTATGTGAAACAAGAATTACCATATCCTCTAATCAGGACGGTTCCATTTGTTCAATGCAAAAAAGTGGTTCAGGTAGTTTGTCACCGGCACAAGTTGTTAAGGCAAGTCAGATCGCGAAGGAAAAAGGCGAGATTATACGAGAAAAGTATTTATTGGAAATATGAGTAACAGGGTTTTTAGATCATACCATCCAAGGAGACAATTATCATGGCAAAAAAGTATTCAAAAAAGGGAAGGGTTTCCCGTTCAGCAGGAAGATACGGTACCAGATACGGTCGTAAGGATCGTAAACTTGTTGGAGATATCGAAGAACGGACACATATGCCACATACCTGTGTTAAATGTGACAGGCCTACTGTAAAAAGGCTTGGTACAGGTATCTGGGAATGCAAGAAATGTGGCCATACCTTTGCAGGTGGTACATACACCCCATCCACTTCTGTGGGCAAAACGATATCCAGAACCGTTAAGAAAGCAGTTGAACAGGTTGAGTAATAGATATGGATTATAAATGTACCCGGTGTAAGAGAGCAGTTGAAATTGACTACCAATACACCGGAATCCGCTGTCCTTATTGTGGGAATCGTATTCTTGTAAAAGGAAGGCCTACCACAATAAAGACATTGAAAGCAGAGTGAGAGGATGTTAATTTCCTCATCACGCTCTCCTTCGCCTCCAACCCGGACCCTTTGTAAGTATCTTGCATCTTTTTTTAACTGCGAGTATGTCACAAGGGGCAAAAGTGGTTTACAGGACATACTGTATGGTATGGACGCTGAAACCCTGCTTATTGTAGGGCAATATCATGGCAACCCTGCCAGTCTGACATTTTTTGATAGTGAAGGGCAACAACAATTATCCATATGGATGAATGTTGTATTCCATGACAAACCCAAAAAATCTTCTTTAAAGAACAGTATGCCACCCATTAAAGGTGGGGGCGGACTAGCAGGATTGCTAGGTGGTTTATTACCTGAGAGTGATAATAAATCCAGGTGTTTGATTCAGGTAACCGATGACTTAATGAGCTTTTATTGTAATGGCAATAATTTATTCAATCTAAAGGTAAAAGGGTTCAAGACAACGGCTGATTAAGTATGACTTCATCTTCAGAAACAATCATTGAAACTCCGGATGCCCTCAAATTGTACCTGTCTGTAAAACCAGAACTGGATAGATTGGTTACCGATCGTTCATCCATAGAAATAGATGTCAAGGACTATCAGTTGATAATGAGAGTTACATCAGATGACCTAATATCGATGAGATCCACATTGAATACCTGGTATAGGCTTATCAAAGTAGCATCTGAAATGGTCACTCTGACATCACCAAATTAATTTCCATCCTGTTTTATGCATACTTTGAATATCCATATTCGGTGAAAAGCTTTAAATCCAGTCTTGTTCAAATTTAATCTGGAGGTAGTTTATGGCTCTTAAAACATGTAAGAAAAACAGTGAGAGACCTCTTTGTTTATGGGTTCGTGCCTGCAAAAAGTTCAATAAAATAGCAAAGCAGCAGGATTATTATGAGGGAAGTCGCCTGCCAAATGAAGAAGACGAAATTTAATTTACATCGGCCCACTCATTTTAAGGGTAATGAAAGCCAATTTTCATTCATATTTATCCCTGGCCTTTGTTTGGGCTTTTCTTATAATTTCCCTGACCGCAATTCCGGTGATTTTTGAGACCTCTTTACAATCATCATATTCTGCTGAGATGTGTAATATGCCACTGTCTGGTGTGTAGGCTATCTTGATTGCAATTTGATAGACTGTATCGTTAATTTCAAGTTCCACTGTTCCCATCTTGCGATCTGCTATATACCGGTGTTTTGTGGGGATAGTCCGAATACCCAGACTTCCGGTCTCTTCCATGATTATCCTCGCAAGTTCCTCACCATGATGTGAGTGGGTTACAACTTTGATGATGTGTCCTGCTCTTCCCTTTTTCATTGTTGCAGGTATTATGGATACGTCTTTAGCACCATTTTCCAGTAACCGGTCAAAAAGATTTCCCAATACTTCCCCTGTTACATCGTCGACATTTGTTTCAAGAACCTCCACTTCATCCCTGAATAGTGCTTTGCCCGTTTCTATCATAAAAGTACGCAGCACATTAGGCCAATCAGTGTCCATATCTCCTGCCCCGTATCCCGTATCCTGAACCTTTCCGGCAGGAATAGTCAGGGTGGTTTTTGCAAAATGGGCCAAAAGGGCAGCTCCTGTGGGTGTTAGGAGTTCCGTGTTTCCTTTGCCATAAAATTCCAGTCCAGATGTTTTTAATATTTCAAGGGTTGCAGGGGCAGGTATCGGCATAATCCCGTGAGATGTGTTAACCGTCCCTGTTCCTGCATTTATAGGCAGGCAAAGCACTTCTCTGGCGCCCAGCTGATGCATTGCAATGCATGAGCCGATGATATCTGCAAGAGCATCGGTTTGTCCCACTTCATGAAAATGTAATTCTTCAATTGGTTTTCCATGAACCTTTGATTCAGCATTTGCAAGGATACCGAAAACACGGATAGCATCGTTTTCTGTATCTGAAGCAAGGCCACATCCCTTTATGAAATTCTCGATTTCCTGGTAACTGCGGGCATTCTCAAAGTCAGGTATATTAAATTTGACATTAACAGATTCAATTCCCATTTTGACGTTTTTTTCAAAAAGCATTGAGATATCAAGTATTGATTCGAGAATCTCTTTTATTTTGTTTCCATCGGCCCCGAGTGAAATCAATGAACCCATAATCATATCTCCGGCAGCACCGGAGAAAGGATCGAATAGTAGAGTTTTCATGATGACCGGCCTTGTTGATTCTCAATAACCATTGAATCAGTCTGTTTTCTTGCAGCGGCAACAGTATTGGCGATCCTGCCTGCGAATGCTCCGGCAACAAAACCTGCATCTATGTTTACAACAGACAGAACTGAGCATGATTGTAGCATCGAATATAGGGCAGCTTCACCCTTTGCACCTATTCCATATCCGGTGGATACGGGCAGACCTATTACAGGTACATCAAAAAGGCTCGATACCACTGTTGGCAATGTACCTTCCCTGCCGGCTGCAACCACTACAGCGTCCGGTCTGTCAGATTCGAGGTTCTTTACTTCGTTAAACAACCTGTGAAGGCCGGCAACACCCACATCGTATATCTTCACAGTCTCACATCCCATCTCTGCTGCCGTCATCCGTGCCTCTTCTGCAACATTGATATCAGCGGTACCGGCTGAAATTATAGCCACAACACCTCCGGTCTTTCCAATGGGTGTCCCGTCATGCACAGCTGCAGTCCTGTGGTGGATTCCCCAATCTATCCGTTCACTGCCAAATTCATTTTCCAGACATGAAGCTTGATCTTCATTAAGGCGGGTTATAAGGACACGACCCGTTGCCTCAATCTGGGTTTTTGCAATTCCCAGAATATCTTCCGGTGTCTTTCCTTCTGCAAGTACTGCTTCCATTATGCCTGTCCTGTGTTTCCTGAAGGTATCGATGTTGGCGACATCACATACCGGAACATAACCCAGGGATTGGATGCAGGCATGAGTATCATCAACCCCGATTTCACCGTTTTTGTATTTTTGAAGAAGATTTTTGAGATTCATTGCTGACCTCGCTATCCTGTAATGAATTGTATATTACAATATAATTCATATATTTGGCTATCTATTATAGTTGTAATTATCCCTTATAGGGACAACAGGAGAAATAATCATGAAAAACCCAGCGGGAGACAAACCACAAATAAATGATAGTGCCTGGATTGCTGACAGCGCCGTTGTAATGGGAAATGTAAAGATTCAGGCAGATGTCCTTGTAGCACCAAATGCTGTAATACGGGCAGATGAACCGGGCGCATCTATTGTTATCGGAAAAGGATGCAATATTCAGGACAATGTGGTTCTTCACGGGGTTGAAGGGTCGAAAGTGGTTATCGCTGAAGATACCTCACTTGCTCATGGGTGTATCGTGCATGGACCGTGCCAGTTGGGTAAAAGATGTTTCATAGGTTTTGGTGCGGTAGTATTTGACAGTGTCCTCGAAGATGATGTGGTGGTACTTCATAATGCTACAGTACAGGGTGTCCGTCTACCGGCATCCAAAAGTGTGCCTGTAGGTCGCACTGTACTGAGTGAAAAAGATGTCACAGAATTGCAATCTGTCGATCAGGACCTTATGGATTTTAAAAACAAAGTTTCCAGTGTGAATCTGGAGCTTGTTGAAGGCTATCGTAAGATGGACAGTGACTGAGCAAAAAATATGGAAGATTAAACCCCTTTCATTAAATAATTTTGACTTTAAAAATTGATTTTTTCAAGGACTTCATTGACCTGTTCCTGTTTGAGATCCAGATCCTTGTTCTTTTTAATGCCAAGCTCGGTTATGATTATATGCTTGCTGACATCGATACCGGCATTTTCCAGGGTTTTCTTAGCACAGTTAAGCGGGCAGCCATCAATAGCCACGACCTCATCAGCTCCTTCTGCTGATTTCATAAGGCCTGCAATACGGCCACCAATGCCGACTGTACACATCATGTTCCCTTTGCCATTTTTGGTCATTTCTATTGCTGCCTGATTTGCCAGTTGGCCTACGTTGGAACCTCCTGAACAGGGGAATATACCCACTACTGAGGAACAACAACAGTTATTATCGGTCATATTTTCCCTCTGGTTATTGTAGCCATTCCTTCACGTCATCTACCGAAGGAATCTTGCCTGCAATCTTTACATCGCCATCGACCACAACACCGGGTGTTATCATTACACCGTAATCCATAATACTGTTTATATCTTCAACTTTTGTGATATCGGCTTCGATTCCTGCTTCCTTTACTGCTCTTTCGACTACTTCAAGGGTCTTCTTGCACTTTGCACATCCGGTTCCAAGAATTTCTATTTTCATTTGAGTTTCTCCTGTCATTTTCCTATTAGTTAGTTAGTTAGTTAGTTAGTTAGTTAGTTAGTTTTCTTTTTTGTTTACGCCTGCATTTTCCAGTATTGTTATAAGTTCATCACAGTGGGGCATCCTTTCTCTTATTTTGTCCGTTACACTATCCATATCGTATTCCAGCCTGTATACTTCGAAATCCATTGAATCGGTGTCCAACACCGCACAGGAGGCACGGGGTATGCCATCACGTGGCTGTCCTGCTGATCCTGGATTTACAATGGTTATATTTCCAATATTCCTTGTCATTGGAATATGTGAATGGCCGACCACCAGCAGATCCGCTTCAACTCCTTCCAGCATTTCCTGTACTTCTGCATCAGGTGTTTGTGGCTTTATATACTCGTAAAAGGACCTGGGACTTCCATGTGTAAATAATACCCTGCCTCCTCTGCATTTTTTTTCAATTTTTACAGGAAGATTCTTCAGGAAATCCAGCTGTCTATCATTCAGCTGGTCTTTTGTATAATCCCTGGTGGCAATTGAAAGATGCTTGATTTCATAACTGCAGCCACAATCAATTCCTGTTGCAACTGCATTATCGTGGTTTCCCCTTATTACGGGTATATTGTTTTCCATCATGAAATCGATTACTTCTTTAGGTGATGGGCCATAGTCCACCAGATCACCCAGACAGATAACCTCATCATGGGGAATTTCCATTGCAGTTTCCAGGGCTTTCATATTCCCATGTATATCCGAAATCACAAGCATTTTCATGTTTTTACCTCTTTATACAAAATAAAGGCCGAATATAAGGCCGGCTATTGATGCGACTGTTACTACCAAAGCTATGTAAACGGAAGCTTTTTTCACTCCCATTATCCTGCTTATAACTATCATATTCGGAAGACTCAGGGCGGGGCCTGCAAGCAACATTGCCAGGGCCGGACCTCTTCCCATTCCAAGTTCTGTAAGGGCGCTGATTATAGGTACTTCTGTCAGGGTGGAGAAATACATCAGTGCTGCGGCAATCGATGCTATGAAACTTGCACCGAATGAGGCACCTCCAACCACTGCAGCTACATAATGTGCCGGTAGCAGTTCCACCATGATACCGGCAAAGAAAACTCCAATCAAAAGGAGAGGTGTTATTTGCTTTATCAGGAACCATGTCTCTGCCATCCAGTCTTTCAATTCATCCTTACTGAACCAGTTGAATGAGAGGAACACCGTTAGCAAAACAAGCATAGTTTCCACGGCTAGAAGCGGAATCCATTCTGTGAGTATCTCCGGGATAATGAGGATTGCCAGAAGGAGGAGGAAAAGATATGCACTGTGAGCATGCCTTTCATCACCAAAAGTCTTGATTCCTTCCTTTTTTTCCCTGTGGCGCTCGAAGAGGGCCGCCATTGTAAGTCCAATAGCAATTGACAGAAGGATTGCAATTACAGCTCTTGCCACTCCCAGGTCATATCCCAGGATTTTTGCTGTGTAGACAATTGCCAGGATATTTATTGCTGGTGCCGAGAACAGGAAGGTGGTTGCAGGCCCGATTCCTGCGCCCCTGCGATAGATTCCTGCAAAAAGCGGCAGTACAGTACAGCTGCATACTGCAAGCAGGCAGCCTGAAACTGCAGCGATGGGGTAGGAAATGTATTTTGGGGTTTCATTGCCAAAGAATTTTAGTACAGATTCTTTGGAAAAAAGGGATGCTATAGCTCCAGCCAGGAAAAATGCCGGCACCAGACATAACAGTACATGTAGTGCCAGGTATTCCTGGACAGATTCCAGTCCTACGATAGCAAGATGATAAATTAATGATTGGTCAGGCATTGTGTAACCTCTATTTCAGTATTATTTGAAATATTGGTATAAATACCTATCTATTTCAACTTATATTGAAACACTTCATATGCCTGAGTAATAGAGTCCTTTGGAGTATACCTTTGAGTCCGTAATATTCTTTTTACTTTTTCCATCCAGAATATTCCTAAAATCAGAGACCACACTTGCTATTTTCCGATTGCTTTCGTGTGAAAATTCCAGGCGAAGATAATCGATACCTGTATTCTTCATATCATCTAGATTATTCAACATGTTGATGACATGGGAATCATAGATCACAGTCCTGTTTCTCCACCTTTTAATGGGGTACCTGTCTTTCTTTTTGTGCTGCAGGAATGCATTGCTATCTTCGCCATAGAAGCCTTTTTCCACAATCGGTTTGAGCAGGTCATGTTCGGTAACAAGTAATTGTTGCCTGCCGTAGGCTATAGCCTCAAATTGGATCGTATTATCTGATGCCTGCACAACATTCTTCATTTCTTCAAGGGTAATTTCCGGGGAAAGGATTACACGGGATGCGCCATTTGCCTGTAACACATTTGTCGTAGGGGAATTAAAAATCGTGAAGCTTTTCAGTGCAACACATTTAATTTCCATTTGGTGTGCTAAACTGAGTATTCCAGGCTCACCACAGCCTACAGTATATTCTTTTATTTTTATTTTTCTAAGGACATTCGTCCATTCTTCAAGTTCTTTTTCATGAATAATAGCAGGCAATGTGAATACTATTTCAATATTATCCCTTTTAACCTTTAGAACGAGTTCCTTGTTATTCTCGACTTTGTCGAACAGGTCCGCAGGGATATATATGACGTCTGCTCCGCTGTCAGCAGCTGCTTTTGCTCCCTCTATATCTGCTACTTCTACGGATAAAAGTAATTTACCTGGAATTTTGTTTCCGGTTTTGTGTTTGGCTGCTGGTAACTTTGGGTTTTTAGGGTGCCTGTGGAATCTTTCCAGTTGCTTCTGCTGAAGTTTCTCCACTACACTGCGACGGGTTCGGGTGAGTTCTCCGAGGGGGATAAAGATATCTTCTTCACCTTTCAACTCAATTTTGTCTGCGACATAGGGGGTATCTCCCAGTCTTTTTATTATATCGGTAATCTGTTCCACAGAAGTAGGGGCTTTTTTTGGTTCCTGTATAAGATAATCGGATACATGAAGCACCTCTATATCTCCTGCAGAAGCAGTAATTTCCAGTTGTCTGCCGATATTTGCACGTATCTGGAAATTCACGGGTACCTTTTTAACATCTCTTTCACCCATTTCTTCCAGAAGGGATACGTCTGTATTCAGGTATACATCGTCGCCAGTTTTTACAGATTTTACCGTTTTAGGACTGATATGTATGTAGGGAATACTCCCCTTTTCTGCTACCTCAACGTCCCCGCCGTCAACTGTGAGCCTCTCAACCTTTGACCCAAGCATCCGTTGTTTGGTATGGATGCTTATCCCATCATTGACTTCAAGTGTCTGGTTTAATTTCACCTTAATGGATGCAGCGTTTTTACTTCTCTTTACCCGGCGTGTCTTGCCCAGAAATGCCCCATAACTGGAACTGTATTCGGGGTGGGTCACATTCCTGTCACCCAGTACAAAACCACGGGTAAAACCTCTGTAAAATAGTTTTGCCAGGTCGTTTTCTCTTTCCTGCAACCAGTTGGAATCGGGTTTTTCATCCTGACAGGTTATTTCTGCAGTCTCTTTGTATATTTCAGAGCTGGCGGTCACATACTCAGCTCTTTTCATACGCCCTTCTATCTTGAGACTTTTGATACCTGTGTTGATGAGTTCTTCCAATCCTGGCAGGGTACAGAGTTCAGCACAACTTATGGGGGATACACCGCCAATATGATGGTTCATGTTCTTGCCGTTGATAAACAGGTCGAATTTCCACCTGCAAGGCTGGGCACATGCACCCCGGTTTGCACTCCGGTTGGCAGCAAAGCTGCTAAAGAGACACTGGCCGGAGTAAGAATAACAAAGAGCACCATGGGCAAAGATTTCTATGTCCATATCGGTACTGTCAATAATGTGTTTCAATTCTGCAGTGTCAAGTTCCCTTGCTACGATTATTCTTGAGAGGCCAAGTTTTTCCAGAAATTTGACAGTTTCAGTGTTATTGGTATTGAGCTGGGTGCTACCATGTATGGGCAGGTCAGGATAGTTCTTTTTGACCAGCTCTATAAACCCCAAATCCCTCATAATAACTGCGTCAATTCCCGCTGCATAGGCACGGTCTATAACATCAATCGCATCCTGGAGTTCCGTTTCTTTCACCGGCACATTGAATGCCAGATATACTGAAATTCCATGCAGATGGGCAAGATCTATTGCATTTTCCATCTCTTCAGGTGTAAAATTGGATGCACCCTGGCGGGCATTGAATTCACCAACTCCCAGATAGATAGCATCAGTTCCTCCCTTGATAGCGCCCAGCAGTGCATCATAATTCCCTGCAGGCGACAGTATTTCCGGGGGAGTAATTTTATCAGGATGTTTGGCCATAGTTTTTCAGTTTCCGTTGCAGTTTGTCTTTTTATGCAACAGAACAGTACAAGTTATATGAATGCTTCGAGCGATTTACTTACCTCTTTGAACCATCCAGCCGACAACAGGAGGTAGCCAGCAGAGATTTGCTACTATGGTTTCAAAGGCGGTGAAAGTCTGTGTGGTCGGGCTGAATCCGAGGACCCGCGCTGCTAGCAGTCCCAATGGTACCAGCAGGATTACAGCAATACTGGTAAGCATCACAGGATGATGTATGTATCGCGATATTCCTGCAGACCATGAACCTTCGATTCGGTTGAGATACACAAGTCCGGAAATATTGGCACCGATCTGGTCACTAAGAGCATAAAAGTAAGGAATATAGAAGCCCTGTATGCCATATACATCAACTCCTGCCATTCGGCTTGCGGCATCTATTATCCAGGGGATTGTTATTCCAAAAAATTTACCCCATCCGTATGCCTGGGCCATTGATCCAGCTGCACCTTCCAGATGTTGCCTGATGGAGTACAATCCTTCAAGTATTGATTCTCCCTCGCCTGCAAGAGTCCTCACAATCCACTGGCCAAAGGGATTGGTCTGGTATCCCTGAATATCAAGGAATATACCGGCAATCAAACCTAAAATATAACCCGGAAAAGTATAGCGAAGTAATTCATCAAAACCTTCACCCTCCAGTCCCTCCTCTTCCTTTTCCATATGCTCTCTTCTCCGGGGAATCCTCGATTTGATACATCGAAGGCATTTATATTAAATAGTTGTAATGCAATACAGAAGGGCTGTTATTCCTCTAATAAATGTTACAGTTATCTGAAGGCAATACGGTGATCCGGTCAATACTTGATAATGATATGTACAAGCTGACCATGCAAATGGCAGTACTTGAACTTTTTCCTGAAGCACAGGCAGAATATCGCTTCATAAACCGTGGAGATCAACGTTTCAATTCCCGGTTTAAGGAAGAACTTGAGTATATCGTCCGGGAAGAAATTCCCAAATTGCGCCTTCTGGACGAAGAAAGGCATTGGTTGGGAAAGAATTGTCCTTTTTTCAAGCATACCTATCTTGACCATCTACAGAATTACCGCTTTAATCCCGATGAAGTTGAAATATCCCTGACGGATGATAATAATCTTGATATACTTATCAGAGGGCCGTGGCATAGTACCATTCTCTGGGAAATCGTGCTCATGGCTACGGTTTCCGAACTTTATTTTGAGACAATTGAAAATAACTGGGCAGATGAATATCTCTCAAAGACCGATCTCTTGGACAAATATGGAGATATGATTAAGGAAGTATCCGACAAACTTGATAATGCCGGATGTGTACTCAGTGAATTCGGAACTCGCCGCCGTCGCAGTTTTGAACTTCATGAGAAAGTCGTGGAAACCTTAAGTCGAGCCACAAGTTTTGCAGGTACAAGTAATGTATATCTTGCAATGAAATATGGGCCCCGGGCGATAGGTACGATTGGTCACGAATGGATTATGGGTAATTCTGCTCTTGTAGGTTTGCGCAACGCCAACAAATTTGCCTTTGAAAACTGGGTCAAAGTTTATGATGGCAGGCTCGGGATTGCCCTGGCAGATACTTATGGTTGTGACGCATTCTTTAACAACTTTGATGGTCGCCTGGCACGTCTTTATGATGGTATCAGACATGATAGTGGTGACCCTTATACTTTCATTGACAAGACAATTCAACATTACAAAGCTCTTGGAATAGATCCTTCACAGAAGATGGCAGTTTTCAGTAATTCCCTTGAAGCCGAAGATGCAATCAGGATACAGGAATATTGTAAGGATAAAATTAAATGTAGTTTCGGCATAGGTACAAGCCTGACCAATAACTCAGATTTTTTCCGGGAGAATCCTCCCTTGAATATTGTGATCAAGTTGCATAAAATCAATGGTATTCCTGTTGTCAAACTCAGTGATTCACAGGAAAAAGTAACAGGAGACAGGGATGCTGTAAGGGTGGCCAATTATATATTCGGCACAAAAGGGCTTGATGAGGAATAAGGATCAATTCTTTTTTGGGATTGTTTCAGTCTCAAAGATATTTTTAAGGTCCTCAACGTCCAACTTTATATCAAATTCTTTTAACTTAAAGAATTTCTTGGCACGCATATCATCTTCTTCCAGTCGAAGATCACCTTCAACGATATCGGCTTTTTCAAGACGTTTCAGGTGAAGATACAGTACCTGTCTGGAAACATCGAGTTCTTTGGCAAGCTCATATACATACCATTCCCTGTCTGCAAGCATACATATGAGTTTCAGTCGCAGAGGATGTGATAGAGCTTCGCCAAGGCTGACAATCCCCTGGAGTTTTTTTTGCATGGGTTGTACCCTTTATAGTAACGGTTAAACCAATTTATATTTCGTCAAGTTTATCCTTGATTTCTTCGACCATTTTTTTTGTATCCCTTACTTCATTTTCCAGCCGGTTCAAGCGTTCTAAGTCTGCTGTTTTCTGGCTTTCACTATTTATGGCACCACTGCGCGTTAAAAGAACGACAACAGCACCAACTACCAGCAGGATAAGAAGTAAATTTAGTATCATTCCCCATACGGAAAAACCTGTGCCATACATCATATTACCATACATCATGTTATTGTGTCACCCCTATATAAAGAAGAAAAGGGAGGATTAACGGTAACCCATGCAACCACCGGCTCCCCTCTGGTACCTGTAGTTGTTCTGGTATTCATAGGATTCCTGTGGTACATAGGTCGTAAAATCCTCGATTACATTTTCTGTTATTGAATCTACGCGTCCCTGTTTAATAGTGTTTTCATCAATGTAGTTGATTACCCACCAGCGTCCCATCTGATAGACGTTTTCATCGTTTACATCGATACCTGTAGTTTCTTCAAAAAGTGAGACTGCTTCATCTTCGTTAATCACTGATGTTGCATCTTCAGCTGAATAAACCCCGTTGGCATTATATCCCTGTCCATAGCCATAGTTGCAGTAATAACCTGCTCCACCTCCATCTACATAACCACTGTTTTGGGAGTCGGTCATCCCATATCCGCCACTAGCCCAGTGAGCTGAAACGGTCCCTATCAGCATTATGCCGATAAGAATGGTGCCTGCGAGTACTACAATTGTTTTGTTTTCCATTTCCATCACCTTTTATGTTGCATACATGTGTAATCTATTTGTTACACATATAGATGTGTGCTTGCGTATATTTATAGTTAACGATTGTGAATATCTGAGCATATAATTGGATGGTAAAAAAGTAAAATTTATTATTTATTAAAATAAAAATGAGGTGATTTAATGGCTTGTAGATGTCACCCCATATTCAAGATATAAAATAACGTGCAAAGATTCAGCCAAACATCTCATGAGCTGCTTCTATCATATCATGCAGCCTTTCCACAGGGATACCGATTATCATTTCATCTTCTGCAACATTGGCATACTTTCGACTTCCTCCACAACCCAAGGATGCGCTTATGTGTCCATCCTTATAAGGCTGGACAACCCCGTCAGCACATAGGCTCTGGATTCCTGCGAAGCTTGCATTAACCCGTCCTCCAAAGCGATGCAAAAGGGCCTGTGAGAGTTGCATTGCCTTTTTAGGTGTATCGATAACAAGTACCACGTCCGGGATGAAACTCACCTTTTCCAGAGGGCCATATAGTACTGCTTTTGTAGATCCTGCTTTGAGTCTGGGAACCTGTTGCATAGTACGTCTTGCGGAGTTGATTGTTTTGTAACGGTTCAGGTTGTAATAGACATCCCCGTTGGCAAGTTTGGGTGCCATTTCCTGCAGTCCCATAACAGCTGCACCACCTTTGCATTGCTGGTCATCAGCCAGGGCATAGAATTCGCTTCCCTCTTTGCGAACTTTGTCCACCATCTGGCAGTGTCTCATTTTTTCTTCAATTTTATTGATACCTTCAGGTACTTCATGAGTGTCTGGCACAAGGGAAACAGCTACCGGTGGATTTTTGAGTTTTAACAGATCTTTCAATTCTTTTCCCATCTGGTTTATTTCTTCAATTTTCATTTTTGTTATTTCCTTTTTTTATTGGTGAAGATATTTCAACCAATGCACATAACTGCTTAATATATAAGTTTTGCATTTTTACTGCACAACTGGTCCTAATATGCAAAACAGCATCAATATACTTCAAATTGGTTTGCAATTGAATGTATCTATATGTCTTTTCATTCTATCTGATGAATTTGTCTCCTGTGGGAAACCCATAATTAGTAATGTACCGAGAATAATAATGAGCAATCATTATAAATTCCTCATTGCGGTACAAAAGCCGATTAATTCCGCATTCTTTTACTAAGATGTTGCAGTAAGGACACGAATTCAAAAAAATTTATATACTGGATTTCTTTCCCCAGATCGGGGGCATAACCGGCAGTCTGAGCAATTGGGAATGGATATATTTAAAGATCAACTTGGTGTTTTGTCTTTGTTTTTGAATAGTGAAACATGTTTGATATTTTCCAGTGATTGGTAATAAGTCACCTGAGCTAAAAATAGTGTTTGCGTATTTGCGACATGTACCCACCACCCATATTCCAATTAACAAGTTCTCCTATATAATTTTTTGTGAATGTACAGTCAGGATGTTGAGTTTATTCCAATCTTTTGCCTGTCAGCATTTCATAATAATTCTTAACCGGATCCCTCCAGTTCATATCACGTGCAAGAAGATTTGCTTCCCGGCACAGGAGGTTGTACTTAATCCGGTCATCAGTATAGGTCTCAATAAAATAATCCATTGTCAATGCATAATCTGCTATAGTCTCAATGTAGGGCAAAGTGATATTATCGACGACTATGACCCCGCCCATACCCATAACCAGACGCTTGAGGGTTTTCAGAGCGTCACTAAAGCCACAAACCTTACTGACAATACTCGGGGTTGCCTCCTTACCTGCTTCCAGTCCGGTTAGCAGGAAGGGTTCATACCTGGAGGGAAAGATTCCCGCAATGCAGCCCGCCATGAGTTCATCTACTTCCATATTCAGCCCCCCATCATTGCTTGACAGCCACTGGGGATAAAATACTGCACCTACGTGCCGGTTCCCATTGACCAGCTTGCCTGCATCAAGACCACGTTCAAGGATCATATTTTGAAGCCTGAGCTCAGACCCTATTAAAATCTCTTCAGGCAATTCTATTGGGAAATTTTCGGGCGGATTGGTTTTTGGTCCATGAGCTGTAATTATAAAACATACTACCCTGTAACCTTCATCCAGGCGGGAAGATTCGATTTCTATTCGTATCATCCTGTCAAGAAGCACAAGCGAATCAAGGAGATCCGGATAACCCTTGTTATCAATTTCTATACGCGATAAACTAAAAATCGGGATTATTTTTTCCGGATCTATGGGAATCCCATCATGTACATTGTGTAGTTTTTCAGACATAAATTCCTGAATTTGTTCCCTGCATTGGTTTTTTTTGTCCCATGAGATCTCCTCTCTCTCTGTATCGAGCTCGATACCATTTCGTACCACTATTGAATCGATACCATAAAAAAGCGATATCTCTTTTTTGGTAGAATCACCTACAGCTGTTACAACATCAGCATAGTCAGACAGCGATTCCAATTTAGCCATATTTATGGGTACACCTGCATCCCAGGTGCTGTCATTGTCCCGAATCTTTTGGATTGAACGATGCCCTGCTGCCCTGCCCGGAATAGTGGCATGGCAGGTGGCAACTGAGTTTACCTTTACTCCCAATTTTTCGAGCCGGGCTATTGCGTAAAAAAGGCCAAATTCATGGCAATGCAGAGATACGTATAATGTCGGCATAAGAGAAGTTACAAATTCAGAGATTGCCTTGTCTGTATATTTTTTGCCTTCTTCCTCTTTTATTGAGACCAAAGTACGGACAAATTCAGAGACAGCATACGACATATTGAGGTAGTGGGTATACTCATTACCGTTACCCATACTTTCATAGGTTCTGGAATCCAGCCCTATCAAGTCATAAGCTTCTGCTTTAATCTTATTCTCGAGGCAGACGGGCTTTCCTTTGTACTCAATTGTTTTCCGGCAGTAATCATTTGTTTTGAACATCAGGTATATGATTTCTATGCCTTTTATATTGCGTGACCTGGCAACCAGGTCAATTCCTTCTTCACTTAGTTTTGCAAAAACTTTTTTGAGTTCTTCGTCCAGTTCAAACTCATTCAATTCACTCAGGTCCGTTATCCTGTTAAGACTCTTGTTCCAGTCAACTCCGCTGTGATCAAAATAGGGACTTGCGACAAATATCCTGGGTTTTGTTTCCTCATCTATCGTACCGTCCTCAAGCAGTGCTGCAAGTGTCTTTACTTCAGCATCTATAACATTCCATATGCCCCCCATCTTATTGGATTTAGGCCCGGCTTCTTCGCCGGCTATTATTATGCATTTGCGTTCAAGCATGAATCCACCCCATTTATAGTAGTTATCTGTTTTTTTAGGATAAATGTTTGCTGAAAAAATTTGGTTATATTATAGCAGACTCGAACACATTGTTAAAATTGAGGAATTGTTTACAGATTTTTGCCTAGTATGTAGTTAATCCGGAAAGCCCCATCAGGTTTTATCTTTCCAACGTATTTTCTAACATCATGAACCCATTCTACAAAGATTGGGTGAAAGAGAATTAGAGTTGAATATGGTATTAGACGACGATAAAGTATTATTTTAATCCTGCCTATAATAAATAGCTATCAGAAGACTTCAAATTATTTCGTAGCTAAAGTTAAGTACATATCTTCTTACTTTTTTTTTGGATGCAGAGGTAATGATTATGAAAACCAGTAATTTGATTATAGGAATAATTCTTATCTTGATAATAGCAGTGGCATCCCTTATGGCAATTAATTATGCAGATTTTGATGCTTATAAAGATTCGGAAGTTGCAGAAGAAACCGGAAATATAATTAATGGAGCAGTTACCTTTGACTCACTGGAAGAACCATTTTCCAACGTTACTGTTTACATTACAATTGAAGATGTAAGTCTTGCGGACGCTCCCTCAACAATAATAGGTCAACCAACTCTTGAAAATGTTTCCCGCAATAATATTACTGATTCGGATATTCCTTTTGAAATCAACTATAGAACACTTCAGGAGGGTCACACTTATTCCCTCTCTGCACATGTGGATGTTGATGGGGATGGTGCTATTTCTGGAGGCGATTACCTATCGACCCAACATGTTGATGTGCCATATTCGGGTGTCGAAAGTGTTGTTGAAGTACCTGTTGGGTTAATCGAAGATAGTCCTGGAACGGCCAGCCTGTATAATTGCTGGTGGTGAAACCACGGTTTCTGTGACTGGTGAGGGTAGAGGGGGCAGATGCCAGGAACTTGCTCTTTCATTTGCCCTCCAGGTAAACGGCCTTAATAATTTACTGCTCCTGGATGCAGGAACAGATGGAACTGACGGTCCAACAGATGCAGCCGGTGCATTTGCAGATGGTCACACCGTTATAAGAAGTAAGAGGGCCGGGATTGACGCTCTTAATATGCTTTTGGAAAATGATTCATATTCTTTCTTTAAAGAAATCGATGACCTTTTTATTACCGGCCCCACAGGGGCCAATGTAATGGATATCTATATTCTTTTGATTTCGGACTAAAATATCTAAAAAATTAATTTTGTTCCTATCAATATTTTATATTGAAAGAGATTTGCGATTAGTTTATTTCCTAATAGTGTTAATTACATAGGCGGGGGATTCAATGGGGTTAGACCGGGAGTTTGACCAGCCTTTTGAAAATGTACATAAAATGGGGCTGGATGAATTATTTGTAAAATTGGATACGGATGAGAGTGGTCTTTCACAAATGGAAGCTAGCCGTCGCCTCGATACTTATGGAAAGAACATAATGGAGGCAGCTAACAAAATCACTCCTTTTCGCATGTACTTGAAACAATACAGAAACTTTTTTTCGATTTTGCTTGCGATAGGTTCACTCCTTTCCTTTTTGGCTGAATATCTTGATCCCGGACAGGGTAATCTCTATATAGGGATGGCACTTGCGGTAGTTGTCGTTCTTAATGCAACTTTTACTTTTATTCAGGAATACCAGGCAGAAAAGATAATGGCAAGTTTCCACCGGCTTCTGCCTCCCAAATGCCAGGTATTGAGAGATGGAAATACATTGGAGATTCTGGCAAGGGATCTGGTTCCTGGTGACATAATATTCATTGAGGAAGGAGACCGGATTCCTGCAGACGGAAGACTTATTGAAGAAAATTCCCTGAAAGTCGATAATTCTCCATTGACAGGTGAAGCTGAACCACAGCTTAGATCCCTCGAATGCACTCATCATAATATACTTGAGTGCAGGAATATGGTATTCTCCGGGACTCTTGTACAGACAGGAAACGGCATAGCGATAATAACCGGAACTGGTAACTATACGCAGATAGGACAGCTTGCCCGCCTGACACACTATACCGAATCTGTTGATACTCCTTTAAGGAAGGAACTCAACAATTTCATCCGCATAATCTCTTCCATTGCAATGTTATTAGGTATAGTGTTTTTTGCAGCAGGATATTATATTCAGGAGATTTTTCTTGCAAACCTCATATTTGCCATAGGCATTATTGTTGCCAATGTTCCGGAAGGCCTTCTTCCAACAGTTACGCTTACCCTTACTCTTTCTTCTAAAAGGATGGCAAAGAAAAATGCCCTTATAAAGCAATTGGAATCTGTTGAGACTCTTGGTTCTACAACTGTTATATGTACTGATAAAACGGGTACCCTCACCCAGAATAAGATGTCTGTGAATTCCATTACTATCGGTGCTGAGGAAATTGATCCTGAAAATAAACCTGCGGTTCCTGATGTATTTTTAAGGATCATGGGACTTTGTAATAATTCTCATCTTTCCAGAGATTCTCCCCGGGGGTATGTGGGAGATCCTACCGAAGGCTCATTGCTCGTATATGTGGATAAGTTCCTGGATATTGACAAACTGAATAAGGATTACCCCCGACTTGAGGAATTTCCTTTTGATTCCCTCACAAAGAATATGCAGGTAATTTGTTCCATTCCCGGAAATTCTCTTGAAGCCTATCTCAAGGGTGCCCCTGAAGTGATCATTGACATGTGCAGTTTTCTGATGACTAAAAACGGTACTGTTGAACTTAATGAGGAAAGAAAACAGGACCTTATGAAAAAAAATATTGAACTTGCGGAGAAAGGAGAAAGGGTTATTGCTTTTGCATACAGGGCAGTGGATGATATCAGGCAGTTTCAGGAAGGTTTTGTCTTTGTGGGATTTGTCGGTACTGTTGATCCACCCAGGCCACAGATAAAAGAGGCTATTGCAAAATGTCACAGTGCCGGTATAAAAGTGGTTATGATTACAGGCGACCATCCTGTTACTGCACGGTCTATTGCAAAGAATGTGGGTTTAAATGAAGATGACGAGAATTTGGAAATTATCACCGGTTCGGAAATCGAGGAACTCTCAAGGGATGAACTTGCAGAAAGGCTAAAAAAACGAAGTATTGTTTTTGCCCGTACATCACCGGTTCAAAAACTTAATATTGTCCAGGCATTTCAGGCAGCCGGAGAGGTTGTTACTATGACAGGGGATGGTGTCAATGATGCTCCTGCTATAAAGAATGCCGATATGGGAGTTGCCATGGGAAGCGGTACAGATGTCGCAAGAGAGGCTGCAGACATGGTGCTACTGGATGACAATTTTACAACTATAGTTAATGCAGTAGAAGAAGGAAGGCTTGTTTTTGATAATATCAAGAAATTCGTGGCATATATCTTAACAAGCAATGTGCCCGAAATCTTACCATTTATTGTATTTGTCCTGCTGGCTGTCCCTCTTCCTATGCCTGTACAGTTGATACTGGCAATAGATCTGGGTACCGATCTTATACCGGCTCTTGCCCTTGCAATGGAAAAAAGTGAAGGGGATATCATGAATAAGCCCCCGCGAAAAAGGTCGGAAAAACTTTTGACCGCACCCATACTTTTGACTTCCTATGGGATAAAAGGCCCGATTGAAGCTGCTGCCGGGTTTTTCTGTTATTTCGCAGTCCTGTTTGAAGGTGGATGGACCTGGGGCCAACAGCTCCCCTTTGATAATCCCCTGTACAGACAGGCGATAACTGCCTTCTTTGCAGCCGTGATAATATGCCAGATTGCCAATGTATTCATATCCAGGACCCGTCGTGACTCTGTATTTTCAAAAAGTTTGCTTGATAACAAAACTGTCCTGCTGGGTATTGGAAGTGAATTGCTTATCCTTGCTTTTATAATATGGAACCCTATTGCAAACCTTATATTTAATACCTCACCAGTGGCAATTGGATACATAGCTCTTGCAATTCCTTTTGGATTGCTTTTGTTATCCATAGATGAAATCCGAAAATACTTAATTCGAAAGGATGTGAAGGCCATTGAGCGGATTCTGGGATGGTGACAGTGGCTTCCCCATTTAATTCTAAGAAACATGGATAAATGGTTAAAAGGAGTAATTGGTGTATCGTCCACTACAACTTTTTAGTACCATTAGAACTATTAATTTTTATTCAGGCCAGTATGAAAATTTATATATGTTTGGTTTAAGGTGTATTTATGAATACTGTTGGACAGAAAATTTCTGCAGTGAAAAAGGATACATACAAACCATTGCTTGATAATATAATGCATGATCCTGTAGATTTTTTTGTTTTTCTTCTTTTTGTACCCTGGTTAAACATTGTGATATACTTACTTCTTCAATCGGATCCCTCGCTTGCAACGTACTTTGTCCTCGATTCAAATGATCCGTCTAAATTGCCCATGTTCTTATCAAATTATTCACATGTAGACTTGTCCCATCTGCTTTCCAATATGCGAAGTTATCTTCTTGTAACGCCTCTTATTATAGCCCTGAATTTTGAACGTATAAAGTTTAGAATTCACATGTTATTCTTTTTTTTGTTCCTACCTGTCCTTTTCTCAATATTAACACTCAAGGGTGTTCCTTCGGCAGGTACTGTTAATGGTATATCCGGTATTGTGGCAGTGATGTTTGGTTATCTTTTGTATTCTACATTTGCTTATATGGCACGGAAATGGGGTACTGGTAACCCGATTCATCTTCTGTTTGCAGTACTCTGTACCAATCTTGTGGTCATATCCCTTACTTATGGGCACTTGTGGCTAGTAGTTTTATGTTCTCTTATTGTATTTGCCAATATTATAAGGGGTCAGGAAGTGTTACACCAGATTGTTTCCAGAGCCGAGTTAATCCTGCGTAGATGGAATCAGGAAAATCTGGATTTAATTCATCGTCCATGGGGAAGAAAAAAACAGGAAAGAATTATTGAGATCGCAACTGCAGTATCTATTATTATATTCCTTCCGGCTACTTCTGCTTTTCTTTTTCCTGATAATATTATTTCTCCGGATGGTGTGCGCACGAATGTTCTCGTACATTATGTTGGTTATGTGTCCGGATCCCTGCTCCCCTTTATAACTGGTTTGTTGGAAGGTGATTTTAATTAATAGATTTTTAAAGTGCTGTATATATCAAAACAAGCGACTTTTTCAACCCTCACTTGGCTAAATATAGGAAGGTTTATCAATTATATAGTCTATTCTTTCGGTGTTGCCAGATGAAGGTTACTGCACCATCAATCGGTATTGATGCCACCTTACTACCCCTCTCAATATTTCACTCCGTCTGGCAACTTCCAATTTAATAATTTCTTGAGGTAATACTATGAATGAAATTATCAACGTACTTACAAACCCTGACAGTTTCTTCAAAAAAAAGATGACAGAAAGAATTCATTTCAAAATACCTTTTTTCATTGTGATCCTGAATGCCCTTCTGGGGGCAATTTCCGGTTACATAATGGTAAAGGCAATTTTATCATCAGCAGCTGTTGGGGTAGGATTTGCCAGTATAGGTGCCATTGGTGGTGCTTTGGGAGGATTTCTGGGCGTCCTGATAGTATGGCCGATATACACAGCGGTTTTCTATGGACTGTCAGCCCTGTTTGGCGGGGAAGGCTCATTTAAACGCAGCCTTGAGTTTGTAGGTTATGGTTACATCCCCGCCCTGTTGAACTCTATCTTTGGCCTTTATGTTATAAACCAGATATCAGCTTCTCTCCAGGCAACTGCTGCAGACCCTGCACAGATGGCCCAGATGCTTTCCAATGATCCCCTGATGCAGGTTGCAACACTTGTTGGTATCATATTCCAGCTGTGGAGTGCCAATATCTGGATTTTTGGTCTCAAAAATGCACGTAACTTAAATCTGCGGGGTGCCCTGATTTCTGTCGGTCTTCCTGTCGGTCTCCTTATTCTCTATTCCCTCATTAGTTATATTGGAGGAATTGCGTGAAAAAAAAGTAATATTTACTCTATTTCTTCTTTTCTCTTTTACTGACAGCTTCTGCCGATACAGAGATAAGTCCAACAGTAGCGATAAGTTACAGTGTAGAGCCACAGGCATTGCTTTCAGGTGACATCGGGACTGTTATTTTTAAAATGCAAAAGTATACCTGCTAAAAAAGTCTCAATGATGAATCCACTGGATGCACTGCGTTATGAGTGACCTGTTAAAGGGTCACATTTTCCTCCTCCTGACGCAATTTAGGGGAATCAATCCAGGCACCCGCAACCCTTGTTTCTCCGTTTTCTTCTTTTAAGGCGATACTGAACAATCCTTCTGAACCGTCTTCAAATGTAACTGTATAAACAATAGTTACAAACCTTTCACCTTCAACAGCCTTGAGGAATTCCAATGATACAGGTTTGCCTACGGTGGACATCAACATGTCGTTTACTTCATAGAAGGTTTCCTCAGGCAGGGCCTTTTTCATAGTAGGTGTGAATTTTTCCGAAAAAAGTGTATAATTGTCCTGTTGCATCCCTTTAATAAGCTGGTTTGCAATGGGGTCTGCATATTCCTTTGCACGTAGTTCTTCTGAATCATGTAGGCATCCTGCTGTTAACAGGAACAGAACTACACATATTATTACTATTTTTTTCATTTTTCCCACTTCCTCAATGTAAATATAAATGTGCTGCCAACCCCGGGCTCACTTTTCACCCTTATAGAGTCGCCCTGGCCTTCTATTATTCCCTTAATAATCGCAAGCCCAAGACCACTACCTCCCACTTTGCGGCGTGAGGTACTGTCTACCTGATAGAATTTTTCAAATATTTTATCCTGCTCATTTTCAGGTATGCCTATACCCCTGTCTGTGACACTTATTTCCACGAAATCTCTGATTTCTTCAGTTTTAATTTTTATGTTTTCGCCTTTATTGGCTGTGAATTTGATAGCGTTGTTGAGTAAATTGACAAAAACCCTCAGCAGTTTATCCTTATCTGCTTTGACCCGTGGATCATTATCCACTTCTCTTTCAATGGCAATTCCATACTTTGTTGCCATTGGTTCCATCATCTGGATTGCATTATCAATGATATCTTTGAGGTCGATCTTTTCTTCTTTGAAAACCATCCTGCCTGATTCAATGCGGGAAATATCCAGCAGGTCATCAACCATCCGGGATTGCCTGTCTATATTGCGGATTATGAGGTCAAGCATTTCTTCCTGTGTTTCTTTGTCACAGTCTTCTTCCCTGAGGAATTCACTTGATGTGCGCATGGCTGTTAGAGGAGTTTTCAATTCATGGGATACCATGGATAGGAATTCATTCTTCACGCGGTTGAGTTTTTGCAGGCGCTGGTTGGAATTTTCAAGTTGTTCGGTTTTTTTATGTACTTCTTCCTCTAATTTACGATTCCAGGATAAAAAGATCAATGATATCAATGAAGTGAAGAACAAAATGAAAAATGTCGTTATTATCATAAAGGTTGCCTGTTTCAGGTATATGGAGCGTACAATTGAGGTTATGAAAGGTACAGGTGTCACAACACCTACAGACCACACCTGATTGTACCATTTTATTGGTACATATGATACGAGTTTTTCTTCCAGTTCATTGTTTTCGTTGAGTTCCTCAAAACGACCCCCGCCTTCTTTTCCTTCTGTCTGTTCCCCAAGTATGTAAAGACGGTCTTGGTCGGGCTCATTGAGAATATCGAAATAATTTTTTCCTGTTTCTTTTGGGTTGTCACTGTGATACAGCAGTTTCCCCCTATCATCAATAATATAGACATAACCGGCTGATGAATCATAACTTTGTATGACCCTTTCTGTGATTTCCTCGATACGTATTATTGCCAGGACAGTTCCTTTGAAATCATTTCCAGAATAGACGGGAACCCAAACATACATTGCAAGTTCGTCTTCAAACGTGTATGTAGGATCGGTAATATAGGTCCTGCCCATTGATTTTGTTTTTTGGAAAGCTTGCTCCATATTGTTTTCATACAGGTTATATCCCAGAGGTGCTCTATCTTCAGGATAACCTGAGACAATGGTGCCGCTTTCATCAATATACTCAAGGGCATAAAATCCCTGCGACCTTTCGTAAAGGGATTTGAATGATATCATATAGAAGTCATCAGGAACTCCATTTTCAGCACCTGCTATTACTTCCAGGGCTACGATCTTCTCATTCAGAAACTCTGTGACGCCTGAGGATATTTGCTTTGCATTGAGGGTCTGTTGTTCTGTATATTGCTCCTCAAAGATTTCCTGGACCTCAAAGTTTGAACGTGCCCCCAAAAAAACAACAGAACCTATAAAAAGAAGGGCAATGAAAGTTATGATTATTATGTTATATCGTCGATTACTGAAAAACATGGGAATGATCAGCTTTGTGCCCGGCGCAATACCATTTGAATTCGGGCTTTAAGTTCTCTCAGGTTGAAGGGCTTTGTAATATAATCGTCTGCACCTGTCTCGATTCCTTCTACCCGGTCATCAACTTCGCCTTTTGCAGTAAGCATTATTATGGGGATGTGGTTATGCAGTTCATCTTCTTTCAGGTGTTTGCATACTTCAAAACCATCCATATCCGGCATCATGACATCCAGAAGAATAAGGTCTGGTATTTTTTCCTCAATTGCTTCGAGACCGGTTTTCCCGTTATATGCCTCAATAACATTATATCCTTCTGCCTGCAACGCTCTTTTTGCAGCAATTATGGCGTCGGGCTCGTCATCTATTATCAGGATGGTTTGCCTGGAATCTCCCATCTCTTCAAGTCTTGTTTGTACTGCTTTTTCAGATATGTTCAGTACATCTGCCAGTTCGACTGCAGAAAGGGCCGGATTCTTTTCAAGAAGACTGAGTATCTTATCGTCAAGTTCTTTTTCGGGCATAAGGACCACTAAATAATTTCGTTATTCCTATCAAATAGTCTATGCTATTAAAGCTTTTCCAAATATATGGAAGACCTGTTATTTAGAGATATAAGTTGACCATAATTAGAAAACCTTATAAAATATAATATTGTAAGTAAACAGGATGGATGTTCTTGAAAAGATATTCGGCAAGACTGCACAAATGACAGTTCTCAAAAACCTGATATCCCATAAGGGTGACTCTACCTATCTCTCAGGTATTGCAGAAGAGACAGGTTTGTCTCATTCGAGTGTTGCCCGTGTAATCGCACCTCTTGTAGAAACAGGTATCGTTAAAGAGAAACCCCTGGGAAAACAGATACGTACTTTCAGTCTCAATATGGATAGTGAACTGACACAGCTTGTCCTTGAATTCTATGATCGTATCCAGAAGTTTTCCGATTAATTCTTAATAGGATTTTTGTCCATCCAATGTTTCCGGATGTAGGCTATTGTCATTCTTTCCAAGCATGATTTTTGCAATACTGCCGGATATGGCCGCAAGGGTATTGGCTATGTGAAGTGTACAGACTGCAATTATTATTCCCAGACTGGCTGTTAAAAGTGCCCCGGGCAAGCTGTCTATCAGGATTATTGAATTTCCTAAAGACCAGTATATAGTGGTAAACGGTGCGAATATAAGTCCAAGGGTCAGGGTAAAGCAGATAGCCAGTACTATAAGTGTAAATATCCCGAAGGGAAATTTGATGAATAAAAACATCATTCCCTTCCAGGCAGTTGGATCTGCAAACCTGTTTTTAATGTCACCCCAGAAGTTTACAAGGGGTTTTTCCTCATAGGAAAGCGGCGTTATATCTACACCAAGCAATCTGGTTGCCAGTTCCCTTTCAAAATTCACCAATTCCCACCATGCTACCAGTACCAGCAGAAGTACGGGTAGTCCGATGATAATTATGGAAAAACTTAAGCCTACAAGCAGGCCAGATGTCAGGAATAAGAAATATGCGGTACCCAGGGGAAATGTGAATATGACATAAAGCAGGTTCAGGTACGTCTGGCGTTGAAAAATCACGCCAAAAAATGAACTGAACAATTTGTTTATGTTTCTCATCACAATTCCTGCTGTTTTATATTTCTATTATCGGTTGCGTTTATTCTTCCTGAGGATAAAGTACAGTATGGCTCCCAGTAAATGGGTAAACACAATAACTATTATCCAGATCAGTCTCTCATTGCTTCTGTCTGTTTCCTTTGTGATGCAATCTATAAGCATCCATATCCAGAATGCCGTTGCGAGTAATCCTATCCCCAAAAAGAAGATAACATTAAAGAAAGGTAGTGCTATCCAATCAAACATTCTATCAATCACCTCATTCGTTTCTTAAAGCATCTGTCGGATTCATCTTTGCAGCCTTGTTGGCGGGATATACCCCTGCTACAAGCCCTACAAAGACTGAAATTATAAACCCTGCTGCGATTTTGGATAAGGGGAATGCTACCGGCAAACCCATGTAACTTTCAGCTATGTAGGCACCTGCCATTCCCATCAAAGTTCCTGCAATCCCTCCGAAAAGTCCTACGATCATGGCCTCTACGATAAAGAGATTCAGTATACTTGTATTCGTATATCCCAGGGATTTCATCAAACCGATTTCCTGTGTTCTTTCAGTCACCGTGACAAGCATAATATTCATTATTCCGATTGATCCAACTACAAGGGATATCAGAGCGACAGCGGTTAGCAGTGCACCCAGTGAATCAGATAGTTGTTTTGTTTGTTCCAGGATTTCCACCTGGTCCATTATGAAATAGGGTTTAGCGTTGTCATTATCCATTTGTCTTGAGTCTATGCCGAACTGGCGTCCCAGCTTCTCATCAATCTCCTCTGATGTTTGCTCAACCACTTCCATACTTTTTGCTTTTATAAAAAATGAATTATAATGATTTTCTTCAAGCATGGAATTCATTGTGGAAATCGGTATGAATATTCTATTGTCAGGTTCAATTCCCGATTGTACCAGTTGTGTATCAGGACTTTGGAGTATTCCTTTTACAACAAACCTGTGAGTGATACTTTCTCCATTGTTTTTGGTAAAAGTCAAGTCGATTGAATTCTTATTGCCTACAGGCCTGTCAAAGATTTCTTCTGCAACTTCCGAACCAATCACTGCAGCATAGCTGTCTTTATCTGTCAGGAAATTTCCTTCCGCCAGCCGCAGGTTTGCCACTTCGGTGTAATCCTCTGTCACCCCCATTATACCTATATGACGCCGGGAAGACTGATAGCTGACAGTCGCAGTCTGGCTATTTATAGGTGAAATTCCGTCCACTTCCTGCAGATTGGAAATAAGGCTCATTTCCTCCTTGCCAAGAGTACCCGGTTCTTTACTTTCCACTATAATGAAATTTGAACCTACGGCTCCGATCTCATCGGTAAAAAACTGGTTGAAACTGGCGCCCAGTGACACATTGGCTATTACTGCTGCCACTCCTATTACAATTCCCAGGGTAGTTAGGAGGGAACGCAGTTTTGCACTGCGTATGCTCCCAAGGGCTATTTTGAATGCCTGTTTGGGATTTACCATGAGTGTTGCCCCTTAGTTCTTTCTTCTGTACAGTACAGCTGCAGGAATCAGCAGGCCAACAAGTGCAAGGGCAGCAACTGCAATATTGCTAATTCCGTTTTCGTCTTCTTGTACCGTTTTGAAAGTTTCCATTTGTGATGTGGTCTGGTGTTCATTCATTCCGTTGCGATATTCAACGGTTATTTCCAGAGGTTGTGTGATATTTTCTGTCACCTGGTTGGCTTCGAATTGGATGGAGAACAGTTCATCAGGTTCCATTGTACCCACGAAATATTCTCTGGGTGAAAATTCAATACCTTCTGCTTCTGGTATTACGTTGACCGAGTAAAGGGTATTCTGCCGTATATTTGCCACATCAAATTCTATTGTTCCTTCCCCGTTAACCAGGCTAGGGGTAATGGTTGGTATTACTTTTACATCCGCATTATCAATCTTTACAGGAATTTCCCAGTTGCAGTCATATATATGGGAGTTACTCTTGATTGCAAGATTCAGGTAATGAGTACCTGCACAAAGCTGCTCATCCATTTCAAGGTTATAAGTTATGTCCATCTTATCCCCGGGTCCCAGTAATCCGGAAGTATCGGATATGCTTGATACTTTAATTCCTTCATCAGCTGTCAGGGAAGATGACTGGACATGGGCATTGGTGTCGTACTCTTCACCATCAATAGTTACAGAATGGGTTGTTGCACTGTTTTTCAGGGTAAAAGTAATCGTTCCACTGTCACCTGGTGAAAATACTTCAGGCTCGGCACTTACTTCTTCAAGTTCAATTGAACCTTTGCTGTCATAGGCTGTTGATCCCACTTTGATCTCAAAGGTATTTTTCAACCAAATAGAATCTTCAGGTTGATATCTGATATCAAATTCGACAGATCCTGACTTTGCTTTTTCGTCCACGTACAGGCGATACTTATGCACAGATGCCGTGTCCGGTTTCAGTCTCCCGATATTTTTGGCAGCATTGGATGAGGAATCCAAAGCCAGTGGATATTCGGGGAACATTTCAATGGAGACATCTTCTGCCTCTCCACTTCCTATGTTTTCTATTTTTATCCATACGTCCACGTACTGGCCTATCTCGGCCGGTGAAGGACTATAGCGCATCACGCTTACATCGAGAGTGTTTGGCGATGAGACTGCTGCGGTTGAGTTAATTGGAGTCAGTGCGATAAGCAGTATCATGAGTGAAATATAAGTCAACGCTTTCCTGTAATTCATTTGTTTCACCTCAGTTGTTTTCTATGTATCCATCTTTCAGGTGTATGGTCCGGCTTGCATACTCAGCGGTTTCCGGATCGTGTGTTATCATTATTACTGTACTTCCCTGCCGATGCAGTTTGGAGAAGAGCTTCATTATTTCCAGACTGGTTTTAGAGTCCAGATTACCTGTGGGTTCATCGGCAAGAATTATCGAGGGGCTATTGATAAGTGAGCGTGCTATGGCAACCCTCTGGCATTGGCCCCCTGACATTTCGGAAGGTTTGTGATCCATCCGGTTTCCCAGTCCGACGAGTTCAAGGAGTTCAATGCCTCTTTTTTCCGGCTCCACGTTATCCTTGCTGTTCTCGTAGGTTGGAAGCAGGACATTTTCAAGAGCATTCATACGTGAAATAAGATTGAAATTCTGGAAGACAAAACCGATTTCCAGCCCTCGTAATTTTGCGATTTCACTATCAGAAAGTTCACTTATGTTACGATTGTCTATACGTACCTCTCCCATTGTGGGCCTGTCAAGGCAACCAAGCATATTCATAAGTGTACTTTTTCCGGAACCTGAAGGCCCCATTATCGCCACGAATTCTCCGCGGTTTATTGTGAGATCAAGTCCATGCAATATCGGAATTTCCTGATCAGCAAGCCTGTAGCTTTTGAGCAGGCCTATAGTTTCAATAGCAGGGTTATATGGTGTTTTGTATTCTCTTTCATGTTGATGCATATCTTCGCACCTCAACATTATAGCAAGGAGTGGCTATTTTTAGACAGGTCAGACTATGGCGAAGTTGCATATATAAGTTGCGATATATCGACTAGTTATTTTTAATATATTCAGATATGAGAAAAAAGTTAAAACTTAAAAGTTGAACCGACACCAACCTCTCTAACATTGCAGTATCCGGAAAGGAATATCTTTGCTTCAAGATCAGTGCAATGGCAGGGGTGGATATCTTTTACATTTCTCTGGTATAGATATTCTGCTGTGTTCCGGAGTTGCTGTCTAGAAGCAGATAAAAGGTGAAAACCACCTATAATATCAATAATTGTATCATTTTTACAGACCTGTTTTGCATATTCAGTTATATTGCAAATTCCCGAATGGGAGCAACCTGTTATGATGACAATTCCTTTTTCAGAGCACCACGCAAGTGCAGAATCATCATAAATTTCGTCTGGTGTGGTATCTCCTTTTGGATTTTGCTTTTCCCCAATTGCCTCCGTGGTTTCAAATTCCAGTTGTCGGGGAATTTCACCCAGGAAAACAAGGTTTTCGGTAACCCAGAAGGGTTTTGTTGTCAAATTCAGGTCAAAGTATTTTTTGAGAACTTCATCGTTTATGATATTGCCAATATGTGTTGTATTTTCAAAAATAGTAGGTGTCAGAGCAAGGGAATGGCACAAAAGAGCTGGGTTATGTATCTTTTTTCCCTGGAAATCCCGGTTTGTGTAGTACTTTACCAGTTCGGTCAATCCCCACGTATGATCCAGATGCCCATGGGATAATACTACATAATCCAGTCCTGCAGGATCTATTCCCATTAGAGTGGCATTTTTCAGGAACAAACCTGAATAACCGGTATCAAAAAGAACCCTCTTTTCTCCTTCTTCGATAAAAAAGGAAAGAGCAGGTTCACCTTCAAAATAATTGTCTATTAGGGTATTATTATCCACAAGCACTGTGATTTTCATAAAGAAAAAAATTGTGGCCCTGTTATTTAGTATTACCTTTTAGGGCATCCTGTACTATTTTCAGGGCGCAGAGTTCACCGCACATGGAACAAGCATCACTTCCTGTCTTGCGGCTCTGGCGGATGGCAGCAGGTTTTTCACTGTCAATTGCAACTTCAAATTGTTTCTCCCAGTCGAGGTCACGTCTGGCTTGTGCCATCCGGAGGTCTGTTTGTCTTGCCTTTTCACGCTGTCCATGCCGTGTAAGATCTGCAGCATGTGCTGCAATCTTTGTGATGATCGCTCCCTCCCTGATATCGTCTGCTGTGGGAAGGGCAAGATGTTCTGCGGGGGTGGTCATGCACAGAAAATCCGCTCCAGACATGCCGGCAATGGTTCCACCGATTGCGCCTGTAATATGGTCATAGCCGGGTGCAATATCCGTAACAAGGGGTCCAAGCAGATAGAGTGGGGCATCGTGACATAGTTGTTTCATGCTTTTCACACTCAGCTGTACCTCGTCAGCTGCCACATGTCCGGGTCCTTCCACAAAGGTCTGGACATTGGAGTTACGTGCCTCTTTTACAAGTTCACCCAGGGTTATGAATTCCATGAATTTTGCATTATCTGAGGCATCATGGATACAACCTGGACGCATCCCATCACCCAGGCTCAGGGTCATATCATATTCTCTTGCTATCTCTATCAGGTAGTCAAATTCACTGTAGAGGGGATTTTCCTGCTCATTGTGTATCATCCAGGCAATAGTAAATGAGCCACCCCTGCTGACAACATCCATTATCCTGTCTCCTTTACGCAGGCGTTGGAGAGCGTTCTGATTCACTCCTGCATGGATTGTCACAAAATCGACACCATCTTCTGCATGTTTGCGCACAGCATTGATGATGTCATCAGATGTCATATCAACTACAGTTTTTTGGGATGAAGCAGCCTGATAGATTGGCACTGTGCCAAAGGGTACATCTACGGCTTTCATGAGAAGTTTGCGGGTGGAATCCAGATCTCCCCCTGTAGAGAGGTCCATTATGCTATCTGCCCCGTACTTAACGGCAGTTTCTGCCTTTTTAACTTCATCTTCCACATCAACAAAATCCCTTGAAGTTCCGACATTGGCGTTGACCTTGACACCCATACATTTTCCGATGGCTTTGGGGGATGTTTCTCTGAGCACATTTTTTGGGATAGTAATGACCCCCTCTGCCACATACTTTCTTACGATTTCGGGATCAATACCCTCTTCCTCTGCAACCTTATTTATCTGCGGGGGTATATTTCCCTTCTTAGCTTCATCCATCAATGTCATTTTTAACGCCTGCCGTGCTTAATTTATTCCAGAATAATATGTATTCGCATATATAGGTTTCACAGGTGAAAAAAAGAAAAAGAAAATAGAATGAAACTCTATCGTTAACATTTCCTTCCATTAAATGGGTTGGATTGGAATAGTGAATATAAAGGAATTTCCTGCTCCGGGTTCACTTTCCACTTCTATCTCTCCGCCATGTAATTCTATATATTCTTTAGCCAGTGAAAGACCCAGGATACTGTCATGCGGTTTCATTCCGGATTCGGAATATATTTCTTTGAAAGGTCTAAATAATTCTTTCAAATGACTCGGGGAAATGCCAATTCCGGAATCATTTACTTCAAACTTCAGGTCATAACTGCTGCATTCGATACTGACATGTACACTTTTTCCTTCTGGACTAAGGTGTATTGCATTGACGATGAGGTTATATATTACCTGCTTGATTTTTACTTTGTCCACATTTATTTCCGGGATGTATTCAGGTATATCGGTAGTTATTTCAACATTCCTGTCCTCTCCAAAAGGTTTAAGGAGTTTCAAAATTTCATTGAGTAACCCACGAATGGAAACACTCTCAATATTGAGTTCCATTTTCCCTGCTTCAACATCTGATATTTCCAGAATATCATCAATTAAACTCATCAAATGTTCTGCACTTTTTTGTATACCTTGAATGTGCTTTTGCTGTTTTGGATTGAGTTTTCCATATATATCGCTCCGAAGCATCTGGGTAAAACCAATTATGGTACCTAATGGAGTTCTCAGTTCATGACTCAAATTGGCCTTTAATTCAGAGTTGGTTTTGCTTACTTCCCTGGCATGAAGCCTGGCTTCTGCAAGTTCTGCCTCAGCACGCTTATGATCTGTAATATCTTTTGCGAATCCGACTGTACCGGTAATTTCACCGGTGGTTGAGTCTTGTAGTGGATAACCCAAAAGTTCGAGCCATTGTGCTTCTGAGCCCGGTAAACCCGGTACAATATTTCTTTCTGTCTCGCCTGTTTCCATGCACCTGATTATCGGGCAGGTTGTACAGGGGCTGTCCCTGTCATGATATGCTTCATAACATTTCTTGCCTTCAAGTGGTATATTCTCTGCAAACCATTTATTCATGGCATCATTTACACGTACAATATTCAGGTCTGCGTCAAGTATGCTGACCCCGTCCTTTATGCTTTCAATGATGCTGTTCAGGAACAACTTGCTCTCAATCAATTCCTCTTCCATAAGTTTGGATTCTGTGATGTCTTTTGTGAAACCTAAATAGCGGGTGTCTGAAAGTTTAGTAGCAGTTACACGCCACCATCTTCTGTTTCCATCCCTTTTTACAAAATGGAATTCAGCATCAACAAATCCTTTTTTAACTAAGCTTCCAAATGCTTCAATGACCTTTTCATGATCTTCTGGGGGTATGAGGTCTATGAGGTTCATCGAGATGAGTTCCTCTTTCGAATATCCTGTTGTTTCACAGGCTGCTTTATTGACTTCAATATAATCTCCGTTTTCGTCTGCAACAAAAACACCATCAGGAGCATTATCAATGTAATTCCTGAACTTCGTTTCACTTTTCTTTAGGGCATTTTCCGTGTTCTTTAGTTCACTAATATCAATCCCGGTAGCCGCTATATACCGGTCGTTATCCTTTTCATTCTCATGAACTACGGCCCCCATCAACATAGGAAATTCGCTTCCGTCCTTATGTGTGTGCCAGATCTCACGATGCTTGTAATCAGAATCTTCAATGAGTTTATCTCTAAATTTGTGCGCATCTTCCAGTTGTTTCCCACTGTGGAAAAGAGAAATATTTTTCCCAATTAATTCTTCAGGAGTGTATCCATGAATATTTGCAAAATAATCATTTATGTATATGATATTGCCATTAAGCTCAACAATGAGGTTGCCGTAATTGGCCCTATCAGCTATATTTTTAAATTTTTGAATCTCTTTCCGGGCTAATTTGCGTTCGGTAACATCCAATCCTGAAGCGATTATGCTTTCTACTTTTCCATTATAATCTCTTAGCACTGAGTTATGCCATTCGATTATTCGTTCTTCATTGTCGGAAGTTATTACCGGGTTTTCATAACCCTGTACAATTTCAATTTTGCCTGATTCGATACCACTTAAGACCTGTCTGACAGGTTCTTTGTATTCAGGAGGAATGAAATTATCTATCCAGTTCTTTCCAATAATTTCGTTTTTGGGAAATCCAAGTAATTCTGAAGTCTTTTGGTTGGAGAAAGTAACTCTTCCTTCAGGATCCAGTACGACAAAAATGACTTCTGCGGCATCCAGACATTCACCTGTCCTTTCCTTTTCTTCCCTTAATTCTTTCTCTTTTGCCTTCAGATCACTTATGTCAAGCATCGAACCGATAATACCGGCAACGTTTCCATCCCTGTCATTATATGTTGCTTTGTAAAACCTAAATTCTTTATCTTTTCCGTCTGCACACCGGACCTTACTTTCATATATTTGCTTTCCCGGGTTGTTTATGAGTGCCATGTCATGTTCATGGTATATGGTGGCAAGTTCATGGGGGATATACTCAGGCAGTTCGAATAAAGTATGGTTAACTGCTTTTTCACATGGTATGCCAAGAATGTCTTTACAGAAGGTTTCATTAAATCCTTTGTATACACCATTTACATCCTTATAAAAAATAGGACCAGGAATAGTATCCATCAATTTTTTTAGGAATTTGGCCCGATCATCAAGACAGGTTTTTGTCTGTTCAAGTTCATTTTCGCTTTTAATCCTTAAGATCAAGTTTCCTATCTGGCCGGCAATAGATTCCAGAATTATTTTTGTATCTTCAGCAATTCCTTCAGGATTAAATGACAAAATTATAAATGAAGCAATTACCTCTCCATCATCTTTCTTTATAGGAATGACGGCAACTGTTTCCATTTCTTTGATATATTCTTTGTCCTGGAGTGTTCCTGCAATTTCTTCAGGTGACATATAACGAATTTTACCTTCTTCAACGATCTTTGCCTGTAATGAATCCGCAGGGTAATGCTGGATATTTTTCAAGATGTCTTCAGGTATGTCTCCCCCATAGGCTATGAGGTCTGATCCACCATTTTTTGATTTGAGATATATCGCTGTGACATCAATATCTTTCAGGGAAAGAATATGTTTTGATAGAGAATGAAAAGCAGCTTGTAAACTATTTGATGAACCAAGTTCAATAGCAATATCCCTTTGGAGGACTAGAAGTTTTTCCTTCTCCACTAAAAGCACTCTCCAGTGTAAGTATAATGATTTTTAGGCATATAGTGTTTTACATAACTATAATTTTAATCATGTTATGTATATACAAAAAAGTTGTATTGATTTCAACTTTTAAATGTATTTGTTTGTATATAAACAAACAATATAACTTCTTGCCTTAATAAATATTTAAAGAAATGTTTCCAGCTACCTTTATGTAACCATGGCCACATCTAAATGTCCTGTACATGACTGTTGTTGTATTTGCTGAAAAAAACAAGGCTGCAGCCAAACTTGCGACTATTTTGAGCGGAGGAAATAGTACCAGAGAGCATATGGCTGACCTGCCGGTGTATTCCTTTGTGGCTAAAGGAGAGGAATACAAAATAATAGGTCTTGCCGGACACATTACATCCTATGATTTTGATCCGGCTTACCGGGACTGGAAGGCAATTGATCCTGCTGTCCTGCTGACAACCAACCCTATTAAAAATATCACCAAGAAAAACTATGAACGGGCTGTCAGGCAACTTGCAAAACAAGCAGATTCCATTGTACTTGCCTGTGACTATGATCGGGAAGGAGAAAATATCGGCTTTGAGGCACGTGATATTGCTCTGCAGGTGAGGAAAGTGCCGGTAAAAAGGGCCAGGTTTTCTTCCCTGTCTGCAAATGAGGTGCAAAAGGCTTTCGATAATCTTGTAGAGCCGGATGCCAATCTGGCCCTGTCCGCGGATACCCGCCAGATACTTGACCTGAGAATGGGTGCGGCTTTCACCCGTTTTATGACCCTTGCTGTCCGCGAGAAGGCATACACAAAAAACATCCTGTCAATTGGTCCCTGTCAGACTCCAACCTGCGGTTTTGTATATGAAAGGGAAAAAGCCATCCGTGATTTTAAACCCGAGGATTTCTGGAAGATAGAAGCGGTTTTCCAGGCAGGATCCAGTGAATTTGAAGGTGTGCACCGTAAAGGCAACATTCGGGATGTTGAACTTGCAAAACAGATATATGAAAAATTGGAAGGCATCAAAGAAGCGACAGTTTTCCGTCTCAATATCAAAGAAAAACAGATAAATCCTCCTTATCCCCTAAATACGAATGAATTTCTTAAACGGGCATCCAAATTCCTGGATATCAGTCCGGAAAAGGCTCTGGAACTTGCAGAGCAGCTTTACCTGGCCGGCTTTATCAGTTATCCCAGGACAGAAACAAACCGCTATCCTGAAGACCATGATTTCAAATCGATGCTTAAAAACCTACTCCGGATAGGTGAATACGCCTCCTTTGCAGAAAACTTACTCAAAACAACAGTATCTCCCCGTAATGGGAAAAAGGATGGCCATGATCACCCACCTATCCATCCTATAAAGGCAGTTTCCGAAAAACAGATCAAAAATGCAGTTAAACTGGATAATTCCTGGAAAGTATATGACCTGATTGTGCGTCATTTTCTTGCTAACCTTATGGATCCTGCCCTATTTGAAAAAACTCACATGGAAGTGCATGTGAAGGATGAGCCTTTTGATTGTAAGGGTTCGGTTATGAAATCTGAAGGATGGAAACAGGTCTATCCGTTTGAGATATCAAAAGAAAACCTCCTCCCTCCTGCAGCAGAAGGGGATAAGGTGGCTGTAAACAAACTCACAAACACCAAATCCCAGACCACACCCCCCAAACGTCTAACTGAGGCGGAACTTCTGACCCTCATGGATAAACATGGTATTGGAACCAAGGCAACAGCCCCCTCACATATCGAAACAAACAAGAAAAGAGGCTATTTTGAGATTAAAGGCAAGACCATTTCTATGCTGGACACCGGTTTTAATCTCATGGATGCGCTGGGTGTTTCAGTACCTATATTGATACAACCTGAAATCAGGGCAAAAATTGAAGGGTTGATAGAGGATGTTGAGGAAGGGAAGAAACCCTTTGCCGAGGCCATCAGTGAAGGTACCGTCCTTATACAGAAAATGTATACCCGGCTCAAGTCCGGTAAAGGCGATATTGTGTTGCGTATTGCAGGTTCTATAAAGGATGAAAAACTGGCTGAAGATAAGAATAATCACATTGGCAAATGCGATAAATGTGGCAGGACACTGAGTATTATACGTACTGATAAGGGTCGTTTTGTAGGTTGCAGCGGTTATCCGGAATGTCGCAATACGTATCCTCTTCCCCGAAAAGGTTCCCTGGATGTAATGCGCTCCCGGGGGTGCAAAAACGGTGGATTTGCCGTACTCAAGGTCAGCGGTGGAAAATATTACTGGAGCGTAGGGATTGGTCCTTGTTTTAATTGTGAAAAACAAAAACTATGCTTCCCGCCTACTGTGATAGGTAAATGTCCTTCCTGTGGCTGTGACATGATATTGATTGAAACCAAAGATTCGAAATTCCTGGGATGTGCAAGACGCTGTGGTTTTACGTGTTCATATCCCCAAAAGGGTCGTGTTACACTTCGGGATGAGACCTGTGAAGAATGTGGGTGGAAAATAGTCAGGGTAAAGGAACCCAAGAAGGACGCCAGGCATTATTGCATTAACCGCAAATGCAATAAAAAATTCAAGAATCTGCTTTGAGGTTATATTATGTGTCCCAAAGGGACTTACTGCCTTATACTGAAAACGGGTGGTTGTACGGTTAGTGTAGGCAGTCTCAAATCCATAGTATTTGAAGCAGGTTTTTATGTATATGTGGGGTCTGCTCTGGGTCCCGGCGGACTCAAACGTATGCATCGCCATCAAAAGTTTGCCCGGGAAAAGGACAAAAAACCCAGATGGCATATTGATTATTTACTTATCCGTCCGGATTTTGAATTTGTGGATGCTGTCTACACCTGCTCTGAAAAACATATCGAATGTTGCATTGCTGGCAACCTGCAGGGTAATTATGTGTCGAACTTCGGTTGTTCGGATTGTTCCTGTCAATCCCATCTTTTCTACAGGTTGACCTATCCTGTAAATGAAATAAAATCAGCAATCGAGGAAATCGGGCAAAAACCAAGAACATTGAGTGAAAATGATGATTCCTGAGAATCACCATTCATTTTCAAAATCATCCCTGTATGTAATTTCTGCCAGGGATTTCCTTGTGGATGACCTTTCCTCGTCTGTGGGATGGCCGATGGCGATAACCGCCATAAGTTCCATATATGCCGGTGCTTTGAGAATTGAGTTCACTTTCTCATCCTGATTGAGTATTTCTCCCAGCCAGACAGCACCCAGGCCAAGTTCATTACATGCAAGAAGCATGTTCTCTATCGAAGCACCTATGGACTGGATGTCCTTGGTACGGTTGTATCCGCTTTCCTTATCTAAATAGAAAGCAACAAGTACTTTTGCCCCTTTCACAGTGTCACTGTAATGGGTACAACCGGCTAGTTGAGCGATAGTATCTTCCCTGCGAATCACCACAAATTTCCAGGGCTGGTTATTGAGTCCCGAAGGGGCCCAGCGGGCACATTCCAACAGAGTTGTGACGGTCTCATCATCCACATCCTTTTCCGTAAAACGGCGTACACTTCTGCGGTTGTAGATATTATCTAAGGTGTTCATGTTTTCCTCCAAAAAAGGAAAGGGAAAAAGAGAGAAAAAGATTACTTTTCGTTGAGTTCACTGTTAAGCCAGGGCATCATTGCACGCAGTTTCCTGCCTACCTCTTCAACCGGATGTTCCCTATCCTGACGTTCCATCGCTTTAAGGACAGGATTGTTGGCTTTATTTTCCAGTACGAAATCTTTTGCAAATTCACCATTCTGGATGCGATCCAGGGCTTCATACATTGCCAGTCTGGACTCATCGTTGATGACCCTGGGTCCAACTGTCATTCCACCGTATTCTGCTGTGTTGGAGACAGAGTACCACATTTTTTCCAGTCCGCCTTCGTGGATGAGGTCTACGATAAGTTTTACTTCGTGCAGTGTTTCAAAATATGCCATTTCCGGTTTGTAACCTGCTTCGACAAGAACTTCAAAGGAATTTTTGATCAGGGAAGCGACACCACCACAGAGGTCTACCTGTTCACCGAAAAGATCGGTCTCGGTTTCCTCACGGAAAGTTGTTTCGATGACACCCGCACGGGTACATCCCACACCCCGGGCATGGGCAAGGGCCAGTTTCTTTGCATTGCCTGTAGCATCCTGGTAGATCGCGATCAGACCGGGCACACCGGCATTGTCCATGTAGGTCCTCCTGACCAGATGTCCCGGACTCTTTGGAGCAACCATGTAGACATCAACATCTGCAGGGGGAACGATCTGGTTGTAGTGGATGTTGAATCCGTGGGAGAAGACAAGTGCATTACCTCCTTCAAGTCCAGGTTCGATTTTATCCCTGTATACATCAGCCTGTACCTCGTCGGGCATGAGAATCTGGATAATGTCGGCTTCCCTTGAAGCATCTTCAACAGACATTACCTTCAGGCCATCTTCTTCTGCCTGTTTCCAGCGTCTGCTACCAACCCTCAGGCCGATTACTACATCAAGACCGGAGTCATGAAGGTTCTGTGCCTGTGCATGTCCCTGGCTGCCATAACCTATAACTGCAATCTTCTTGTTATCCATCACTGAAAAATCAGCATCTTCATCGTAATATAACTCTACCATTTATTTCAATCTCCTGTTAAATATTATAATTATGAACTTTTTGAGCCCCTTGTTAGGGCAATTCTTCCTGTACGGACAAGTTCCTTGATTCCGAAGGGTTTGAGAAGTTTCTCGATAGCGGCAATTTTTTCTTCATCACCGGTAACTTCAATGGTAATGGATTTTGACGCTACGTCAACAATACGTGCACGAAAGATATCCACTATCTGGATTATCTCTGCCCTTGTATCTTTATCGGACTTGACCTTGATAAGAGCCAGTTCCCTTTCCACGGATTCGTCAGCACCAAGATCTGTAACACGAATTACATCGATCAGCTTATTCAGTTGTTTGCTAACCTGTTCTACTACATGGTCATCTCCGCGGACCACCAGGGTCATTCTGGAGACGTTAGGATCTTCGGTAACTCCTACTGCAAGACTATCGATATTATAACCGCGTCTTGCAAAGAGCCCTGCCACCCTTGACAGCACTCCGAACTTATTCTCTACCAGAACTGCAAGTGTGTGTCTCATTCTTTCCTCTCCAGGTCAAGTATTTCATTGATAGGTGCACCTGCAGGCACCATTGGTGATACGTTCTCTTCACATTCTACAATAAAGTCTATAATTACCGGTTTACCGGAATCCATCGCTTTTTCAAGGGCCGGTTTTACCTCGGAAGTTTTCTCGACCCTGATACCAACCGCACCATAAGCTTCGGCCAGTTTCACGAAATCAACACTGTCCCGGATGCAGGTATGTGAATAACGTTTTTCAAAGAACAATTCCTGCCACTGCCTGACCATTCCCAGATAACCGTTGTTCATTATGGCTACGATCACCGGGATGTCATTCTGGACAGCAGTTGCGATTTCCTGTGAATTCATCTGGAACGAACCATCACCCGCAATATTGAATACAACCCTATCGGGCTTTCCGACCTTGGCACCGATTGATGCAGGATAGCCGTATCCCATTGTCCCAAGTCCTCCGGATGTGATGAAACTGCGAGGTTGGCTAAATTTGTAATACTGGGCTGCCCACATCTGGTGCTGGCCGACTTCAGTAACTATGATAGCATCTTTGCATGCTTCATAGATCTGTTCAATAATGTACTGGGGTTTGAGCCCGTCCTGTTCCCCAACATAGTGCAGTGGATAGGATTTTTTCCAGCCCTCTATTCTGTCAAGCCACTCTTTCCTGGTTTCTTTCTCAACAGGCTTTACATATTTGTAAAGGGAGGCTAGGATGTTCTTTGCATCCCCGACAATCGGTATATCCACCTGTATGTTCTTGGAAATCTCAGCAGGATCGATGTCAATATGCAGGATTTTTGCATTGGGTGCAAAGGATGCAAGTTTCCCCGTCACACGGTCGTCAAATCTGGCACCGACTGCTATGAGAAGGTCACATTCCTGTATGGCGTAGTTGGCATATTTAGTTCCGTGCATGCCGGGCATTCCTACGTACAGGGGATGCTGTGTCGGGAACCCTCCTATTCCGGTGAGGGTAGTGGTAACGGGCGTCTGTACATGTTCAGCAAACTGCAGTAGTTCTCCACTGGCATTGGACCCCAGTATTCCACCACCTGCATATATCAAAGGCTGATGGGCCTTTTCAATTGCAGATGCAGCCCGCTTTACCTGCTGGAGATTTCCCTTGTAGGTTGGTTTGTAACCTTTAAGGTCCACTTTATCCGGATAGGAAAATTCGATTTCCTCGGTTGTGATATCCTTGGGTATATCTATCAACACGGGCCCCGGTCTTCCTGTGGATGCAATGTGGAAAGCCTCCTTGATTATACGGGGCAGATCTTTTGCATCCTGTACAAGATAGTTATGCTTGGTGATTGGCATTGTGATGCCGGTTATATTTGCTTCCTGGAACGCATCATTACCTATCATTGAACTGGGAACCTGTCCTGTGAGTGCGACCATAGGTATAGAATCCATGTAGGCATTTGCGATACCGGTTACAAGGTTGGTGGCTCCGGGTCCGGAAGTTGCAAGACATACACCAACCTTGCCGGTTGCTCTTGCGTATCCTTCTGCGGCATGGGCTGCTGCCTGTTCATGCCTGACAAGAATGTGTCTGAGATCGGACTTGTATATCTCATCATATATGTGAAGAAGGACACCACCGGGATAGCCGAAGATAACCTCCACATTTTCCTCATAGAGGCACTCGATGATTGCGCGTGCACCTGTCATCTTGTTGTTATTTTCACTCATTATATCCCTTCGTTTTCTTCTCTTGCTTCTAACTTCAATTCATTAGCTGGTTTATTGCATTTATCACAGCTTCAACGGATGCTGTGATTATATCTGTACGGGCACCCCGGGAGCTAACCATTTTTCCATCCTTTGAAAGTTTAACACGCACTTCCACCAGAGCATCAGTACCGCCGGTAATCGCGTCGACGTGGTATTCTTCCAGCTGTACATCCCCAATACCTGATACAGCCTTGCGTATTCCTTTTACAACTGCATCTACGGGACCATCCCCGATATCGGCTTCCACAACTTCCTCACCATCCACGGTTATCCTTACCGATGCGGTTGGCATAACCTGGTTACCGGATACGATGGTGAAATCTTTGAGTTTGACCCGGGATTCCCTGTAAATGTTCAGTACGGTATCAGCAATTGTTTGTAAATCGGAATCTGTGACATGTTTTCCATGGTCACCTATTTCCTTGACCCGGCTGAGAATCTCATTGAGTTGTGAATCGTCTACTTCAAGTCCCAGTTCTTTCAATGCCAGGGTTACTGAGCTTTTGCCGGCGTGTTTGCCCAGAACTATTTTTCTTTCCCTGCCCAGAACTTCGGGTTTCAGGGGCTCATATGTCGAAGTGTCTGCCAGCAGTCCGTGTACATGAATGCCTGCTTCATGGGTGAATGCATTGCCTCCGACGAGCGATTTGTTGATGGCCACAGGTATGCCGGTCAAGCGGCTGACCAGTCTGGATGTTTTATAAATTTCTTCTGATTTTATACCGGTTCTGTGATCATAAAGCCATTCCAGGATCATCACAACTTCTTCCAGCGAGGTATTCCCGGCCCTTTCACCGATCCCATTTATGGTCATATGGGCTTCCCCGGCCCCGGCTTTCAGGGCAGCTATAGTATTGGCTACCGATAGTCCGAAATCATCATGGCAGTGAATGCTTACCGGTACATTGCATGCCCTGGAAAGTTCGCTGAAAATATTTTCCGTTTTTTCGGGAACCAGCATTCCCACAGTATCACAATAGCATAACCTGTCGGCTCCAGCATCGATCCCTTCCTGATAGAGGCTTTTCAGGAAATCAAAATCTGCTCTGGATGCATCTTCCCCGCTGAATTCAACAATCAGGCCATGGTCTTTTGCGTATTCAATTACACTGGTTGACATTTCCCTGACTGCTTGCCTGTCCTTTTTCAATTTCACATTGATATGCAGGTCTGATACAGGTGCGACCAGATGGATTGAATCCACATCGCATTCCAGAGCGTAGTCTACATCCTGTTTCATTATACGGCAATAACTGCATATTTCAGAATCAAGACCTTCAGCAGTGATGCCTCTTATAGCGTTTCTCTCACCTTCGGAGGTGATGGCAGAGCCTGCTTCGATGATGTGTACTCCCATCTCGTCCAGTTTACGGGCGATCCAGAGTTTTTCTTCACAAGTCAGTGCTACACCGGGTGTTTGTTCACCGTCTCTCAGGGTAGTGTCCAGAAAGCGTACATTTTCGAATAATGCAATCCCTCACGATTTTTATGAATATTGTGCAACCATGTGACACGTTCATATTAAATATAAGTTCGCGTTGGCCACATGACTGTCAGCCTTTCATGCATACAAAAGGTATAATCATGAAATGCTGTGAAAAGTAGAAGTCTATTATTAAAATAATTGATGGTATAAGCCGTTTTTAATGTGAAAAAGTAAGTGGGGAAGTATTAGAAATACTTCCCTACATTTTTAGCTGCTTTTGCAACAAGGGAGGCGCTTGCTTTAAGATCATCAATGGAAATCACTTCTACCGGTGAGTGAATATACCTTGCAGCTACACTGATAGTACTTGAGGGCACACCGTCCCTTGTCAGGTGTATTGCGGTTGCGTCGGTGGTTCCTCCGTCTCCCACATCGAGCTGGTGGGGCAGGTCATTCTCCTGTGCTGTTTCTTTTAGCCATTTGACTACCTGTTTGTCTGCCATCAGGCCCCTGCCAGCACCATCAACTACAGTAATTACCGGACCCTTGCCAACTTCCAGGGCTGAATCTTTCTTTTCTATGCCGGGATGATCGCCGGGGATGGTGACATCTGTTGCAATTGCAATATCCGGCTCCAGGCCGAAAGCAGATGTGCGTGCACCTTTAAGCCCCACCTCTTCCTGAACCGTTCCCACAGCATAAATCGTGGCATCAATATCCATCTCGGAAATTTGTTTCAGGGCGTCGATCACCATGGCAACTCCAACCCGGTTATCAAAGGCTTTAGAGGTGTAGAGGCCATTTTGCAATGCCACGAAATTCCTGTCTATAGAAATGGGTGTACCAACTTCAATCCCTAAGTTTTCGGCATCTTCCTTGTCCTTTGCCCCGACATCTACAAACATTTCTTCTGCCTTTATCGGTTTCTTTTTATCCTCATCTTTCATTACATGTGGGGGTTTGGAACCGATGACACCCGGGATCGGTCCCTTGTTGGTGTGCACCATGACACGCTGGCTGTGAAGTGTCTGGTCAAACCAGCCGCCGATAGTCACAAATCGGAGAAATCCATTCTCATCGATGTATTTTACCATAAGCCCTATCTCATCCATATGTGCAGCAAGCATAATGGAAGGACCTGTGCCTTTTTTGGTACCTATGAGATTTCCCATTTTATCTACTTCAATGGTATCGACATAGGGCTTGATTTCCCTCTCCATTATTTTGCGGATACTTTCTTCATTGCCGGAAATTCCGTGGGCGTTTGCCAGTTCTTCAAGAAGTTTTTCTATTTCCATTTATATACCTTCCTTGTTTCTTTTAGGTTTAATAGTCCTCCAGAGATAAATAGTTTTGAGTAAGTGATGAAAGGAGAATTTATCGGTATCATGATATCTGGTGGAAACATTTTAATTCTGGACAACAGAAGATATGCAGATGCCTCCATCCCGAATAATTTTCCATATTGATATGGATAGTTTTTTCTCCTCGGTAGAAGTACGTGGAAGACCATCCCTTGAGGGACTCCCAGTCGTGGTTGGGTCTGACCCCAAAAAAGGGGAAGGAAGGGGCGTGGTAAGTACGTGTTCCTACGAGGCGCGCAAGTACGGCATCCATTCTGCAATGCCCATTTCAAAAGCCTACATGCTTTGCCCGGATGCGGTCTTTTTGCGGGTGAATATGGCCCTCTATAAGCAGGCATCGGAAAATATAATGCTTCTGCTGCAGCGCTACACTTCTGTTTTCCAGCAGGTAAGTGTGGATGAAGCATACCTGGATGTTACTGGTATTGTGAAAACCTACACTGAGGCACAGGATCTTGCTCTCAGGATAAAGAAAGAGATGTATGATGACGAAAATCTCACCTGTTCTATCGGGGTAGCACCCAACAAGATTGTGGCCAAGATTGCTTCTGATTACCAAAAACCCGACGGTCTGACGGTTGTGAAGCCTGAAACTGTACAGCAATTCCTGTTTCCGATGGAAGTATCTGCCATTCCCGGTGTAGGCAGGCGTACCCGTGAGATCCTGGATAAAATGGGTGTCCGGACTATTGGGGACCTGGCACGCACCGATGTGCAACTGCTCGTATCCCGTCTGGGCAAATCCGCCCTTAAATTGCGCCAGATGGCGCTGGGTAATTATCACAGTAAGGTGGCCGGTAAAAGTGAGGTTAAATCCATCAGCAAGGAGGATACCTTTGAAGAAGATGTCGGGGATATGGAATTATTAAGGGAAACTATGGACAGGCTTGCGCAACAGGTACACAGCAGGCTGGTCAGGCATGGTTATGTGTTCCGTACTGTCAACCTAAAGATACGTTTCGAGGATTTTACTACATACACACGGGCTTTTTCTCTCAGGGCAACCAGCAATGACCTTTCTGTGATCTGCAAAGTAGGCACCCGTATGTTACAGGAATTCAGCTGCAAGAAGAAGGTAAGACTTATCGGGATAGGTGTTTCGAGCCTGATGAAGATAGATTCTCAACAGACTACCCTGGAAGATTTCATAAGTGGGAATCAGAATGAAAATGGAAACCTGATCAGGCCCAGCAGGTAAAGGATCAGTATTATGGCCGGCTGGTGCAACAGGTACATTGCAAGAGATCTTTTTCCCATTGCAGTGAGCAGTCGTACCGGAGCGAGCTCTGTCATATCAGGAATGCTAAATCTTCTTTCATAGCCTGGATAGAGGTGATTGCTTGTAGCAATACCTATCAGTACCAGGCCAAACCAGGGAAGCAGGGGGAAATAATCCAGTGTTTGGAATGAAGTGGAATGCAGTCCCAGCCACAAAAACCAGTCATTTGGCACACGTATCGTTTTCAGGTAAAATCCAATTGCGATTACAACTCCCGCGATAATCAGGTTGGCATGTTTCTTTTCAATCAACGGATAGGCAAATATTATTGAAATTCCCAGAAAATGGAGGATTCCGAATATTATTGACATTGAGGGAAACGCAAACCAGCTTACTGCTGTAATCAATCCTCCCCAGAGAAATAGCCTGATTCCTCTTTTTACATATTTTTGCCAGGGGTTTCTGTTTTCGGGATGTTTCAAACGGTATCGTGAATAACTAAGGCTCAGGGCAATCCCTGCAGTGTATATAAAAAGAACTGCTGAACTTCTGCCGATTATCCATAATTCACCCTGGTTTACAGCAAAAGAAAAATTCCCCAGCAGGTCCAGATCATAAAATGTGTGGTATATAATCATAAGTACAATGGCACAGCCCCGTAAAAGGTCCACTTCCCAGAAACGTTGTTCAGGCAGTACCATTGATTTTACCATGAAAAATGGATAATATCATTTTTTCTTGCGCTTGCTGTGGAATGTGGAGGCCAGGTCTACCGCATAGGTCCCGTTTTCCTTGATTGCCATGATGATTTCCTCGCGTTCAAGCAGTGAGTCAAGGTTCAACTCATAGGAACCCGGGCCAATAATACGTACAGATTCAACTTTCTCCCCATCGTCTTCGATAATGGTGCTTTCTTTATGCTCAATCCCTATGAATTCATCAACTTCATGAATGAATTCTTCGGAAGGAGATGTCTTTTCTTTTTCCTCAGTAACCTCTTTTGTGGTTTCACTATCTTTCTCTACTTCATCAGTTTCCTTTTCGGACTCTTTGCTTACGTAGAGAAATTTGTTCCATCCACAGTTCGGGCAGCCATTGAGGATAACTTCGGCCCCGTCTTCAAATACAGTCTCACATTTAGTACATTTGTGAGGCATTAGTTCACCGGTTTACTATTTGGATATCTGTCTTTTAACCCTTACGAGTAAATAGCTTATTTTAGTCGATATATTTGCCAATAAGAGTTTTTAGTCTGTACTTTGTTTCGTAAGGTATTATTCCCGAATCAGTCATTATTGCTCCATTAAGAGCATGCCTGCATTCACAATCCTGCTCAATATCAAGGGATTCAAGTGCCTGACGAATAATTGTTCTAACTGCTTTTTCGTTTTTTATTACATTTCCGATGATAGTTTCCATAGTCACGTCTTCTTCATGCCATACATCATAATCGGTTACAGTTGCAATGGTGCTATAGCAGATTTCAGCTTCCCGTGCAAGTTTTGCCTCAGGTGTGGCAGTCATTCCGATTATATCAAAACCCAGTGACCTATAAACATTTGATTCGGCCCTGGTTGAAAACTGGGGCCCTTCGATACATACGTAGGTCCCTTCGGGATGACTGTTGTAGCCGTTTCCAATTGCAATTTTATGGAGCAAATTTGACATCCCGAAACAAAAAGGATCAGCAAAACCAGTGTGGACAACTATATCTTGATCAAAAAAAGTTGAAGGACGAAGTTTTGTCCTGTCATATATCTGGTCAGGAATTACAATGTCCAGAGGCTTTATGTTTTCTTTCAGGCTTCCAACAGCTGAGGCGGCTATTATCTGTTTGACACCAAGTTTTTTCAGGGCAAAAATGTTGGCTCTGGAATTCAGGTTTGTTGGAGATACCCTGTGTCCTGTTCCATGTCGCGGCAGGAAACAGACTTTCTTTTCTCCAAAATCTCCCACTGTAATTGAATCCGACGGTTTGCCAAAAGGTGTATCCACCTCTATCTGGCTTATGTTGTCAAATAGATTTACGTCATATACGCCGCTTCCACCGATAATTGCAATGTCTGCATAGCCCTTCAATGTATCACCTTTTTTCAAAGTTTTTTCCAGAATGTTTTGCCCCGTGTGGTTTCGGAAGTTAAAATTCCTCTTCTTTCCATCTCCCTGAGTACTTCAACAAGACGGCCGGGTTGGGCTATTTCAAAAGATATGGATTCCACGGAATGGTGTTTATAGAGAACATGTTTCAGAGCGGGAATGTCCCAGTATTCGGCTTCTTCCCGCTCCATGGTGCCATTAATGATGTCGGTCATATCCTCGATGAAATTCCAGGGATAGACTATCCATGCCCATTCCTCCAATCTTTCACCACAATAATCGGGATCAATAGCAGAGTTATAGAGGTACTGGAGAGTGGCGGTCCTGATCTCTTTTGGTTCTTGTTTCTGAATATAATCCTTTGCATGAAGCATACTCTGGCCACTGTCTGTTATATCATCCACAATGAGTACCTTCTTGCCAGTAGCAGCATTTTCTGCCAATGGGTAGCGTATCAGTGGTTCGTCGCCTGCAACGGCAGTTCCTGTATAATGTTCGATCTTAAGGCTTGTAAGATCATCGAGTCCCAGAAAATCACACATCACGCGACCGGCAAACCATCCGCCTCTGGCCAGTGCAATAATGATATCGGGTTCATAACCTGAATTTTTTACGTCTTCAGAAACGTCCCTGCAAAGATTATAGATGTAATCCCAATTTGTAATAACACATTTGAATTTATCAGGTAATGCCATTGAATTTCCTCCTACTATGGACTGGTTTAACCGTGCTGTATTATATCTTTTTTCATGTTGTTTTTCCATGCACAACCTTTATGTACCATAATACCGTTATCAGGTTCCTCGACAAACACAATATAAGCCACCCGTAGCGGGGTGGGGTAGCCAGGAGATCCCGACGGGCTCATAACCCGTAGACCGATGGTTCGAATCCATCCCCCGCTATACATCTTTTAATTGGAGATGGCTAGTTTTTGCTGTATTGTGATTGTTGGAGTATCCACCCGTAGCGGGGTGGGGTAGCCAGGAGATCCCGACGGGCTCATAACCCGTAGACCGATGGTTCGAATCCATCCCCCGCTATACACTCTTCTTTTGAAAATATCAACTTTCATTTTAACTTCCAAGAGTATCGCCGGTATTGTTCAATATCGTCAAATTTAAGGGTCCAGACACATTCTAGGCAGTATGTTTCCATTTCCTGCTGAATTGCTAGTCGTAGTTTTTGGTCTTGCAGCTGCTATGTCCTGGGGCACGGGAGACTTCAGTGGCGGTATTGCAACCAGAAAGACCAGTGTTTACATAGTTGTTATGATAACCCAGTTCATAGGTTTCTTCTTACTTGTTACTACAGGCCACATAACCTCGGAACCCTTTCCTTTAAAAATTGATTATTTATGGGCCCTTCTGGTAGGGATATTCGGGAATGTAGGAATTCTTTCCCTTTACAAGGGCCTTTCATCGGGGAAAATGAGGCTTGTAGCACCTGTATCTGCGGTTGTTGCCGTTCTTGTTCCTGTTATTTATAGCCTTTTTTCAGAAGGGTTACCTGAATTCCATAAAGTTTTGGGATTTGGTATTGCTCTTGCAGGTGTGTGGTTGGTCTCAAGCAGCAGCCTGGCAAAAATCAATACAGGTGATCTCAAACTCCCTTTTCTTGCAGGACTGGGATTTGGATTGGTTTATATCTCGATCGGCAATTTCAGTGGAGTTTCAATCTTCTGGACACTGGCAGTTGCTAAAATTGAAGGTGCAACAATATTGCTATTGTTTCTACTCTCAAAAGGCAATCTATGCATACCGGCTAAAAAAGTGGCTCTTCCCATTCTTATTGCAGGTATTGGTGACACTGCAGGCAGTATCTTTTTCACAGCAGCAAGTCAGGTAGGAAGGCTGGATATTGCCACGGTCACATCTGCTCTTTACCCGGCAGGCACAGTCCTGCTTTCCTGGATAGTGCTTGGTGAATATCTATCTTCCAGACAATGGATGGGCGTATTTATGGCTTTGTTTTCAGTTATTTTGCTGTCTGTTTGATAGGGTACTGACCATTTGTCACAAAATAATTATATAAAACAATCGAGTACTATTGAAGCAGAACTTAAAAAGGACGATCCCTATTATGGTAATGGACAAACTCAGTAATTCCCTGCAGGATGCCCTCAAAAAACTCGTAGGTGCCGGACGCATTGATGAGCGGACGGTAAACGATGTTGTAAAGGATATCCAGAGGGCGCTTCTTCAATCCGATGTTAATGTCAAGATGGTGATGCAGCTTTCCAAGAGCATAAAAGAGCGAGCTCTTGAGGAGGATGTTCCCCAGGGTATGAATCCCCGGGAGCATGTGATACGCATCGTTTATGAGGAACTAATGAAAATTGTGGGTGAAGGCACCGATATCCCGCTAAAACCTCAAAAAATAATGATGATTGGATTGCAGGGTAGTGGTAAGACTACAACCACGTCCAAACTTGCCCACTATTTCCAGCGTAAAGGGCTCAAACCTGCTGTGATCTGTGCTGATACTTTCAGGCCGGGGGCTTACCAGCAGCTTAAAACCCTTTGTGAATCCCTGAATGTGCCGTTCTATGGTGAAGAAGGCAATCCTGATGCTGTGGGTATAGTCGAAAGAGGTCTTGCTGAAATTGACAAATATGATGTGAAGATTATTGATACGGCAGGTCGCCACTCTCTCGAAAACGATCTTATAGATGAGATGGAGAGAATCCACGCAATTTCCAGTCCTGATTATAAATTGCTTGTACTTGATGCCGGTATAGGTCAACAGGCAAGCGAACAGGCAAAAGCATTCAACGACTCAATTGGGATTTCCGGTGTTGTAATCTCAAAACTTGATGGTACCGCAAAGGGTGGTGGTGCTATGTCCGCTGTTGCCGCAACCGATTCCTCGATAGCCTTCATTGGTGTTGGTGAAACACCACAAGACCTGGAAAAATTTGAGGCAGACAGGTTCATTTCCCGCCTGCTTGGGATGGGGGATCTCAGGTCCCTGATGGAAAAGGCAGAAGAATCCCTCTCAGAAGATGAACTCGATGTAGAGTCCATGATGAAGGGGAAATTTACCCTCAAGGACATGTACAAACAGCTTGAAGCCATGAACAAGATGGGTCCCATGAAGCAGATCATGCAAATGTTGCCACTGGGTGGTATGGGAATGAAAGTTTCCGATGATGCTTATGAAGTTACGGGACAAAAAATGGCACAGTACAAAACCCTCATGGATTCAATGACAGAAGAAGAAATGATAAATCCGCGTATTATCGGCAGTTCCCGCATTAAAAGGATATCCATAGGTGCCGGTTCTAATCCGGAAACTGTTCGTGAGCTGCTGAAATATCATAAACAGATGCAAAACGCCATGAAAGGTATGCGTGGCGGCAAATTCAACATGAAGAAAATGATGAAAAAGATGGGAATGTAATCATTCCCTCAGTTCTATTTTTCCGTCTTTGTAACCGATATACACTTTGTCGGTATTGGTAAATATTCCGTGTTCTATGATTCCGACAACATTTGACAGTTTATCTGCAAATTCCTGTGGATTTGGGACCTCTCCGAAAGCAGCATCCATAATGAAATTACCATTGTCGGATATAACGGGCCCATCTTTTCTGGATGCAGGACGTATACTGGCTTCTCCACCCATTTGAGCAACCTGGTGCTGTACAAGTTCACGGGCACATGGCAGGACTTCCAATGGTATAGCCATTGATATTGTATCGCTTATCTTTGAGTCATCCACAACTACAATGAATTTGTTGGCGGAAAGGGATACTACTTTTTCCCGAAAGTGTGCACCTCCGCCTCCCTTTACCACATTGAGATTTGCATCGACTTCATCGGCACCGTCGATTGCAATATCAAGCACGGGGTTTTCAGCCAGGCTTGTCAGAGGTATGCCTGCCTGTATCGCCATCATTTCCGACTGATATGATGTGACAACTGCCCTGATGTCAAGTCCCTTTTTGACCTTTTCTCCGAGGGCTTTTATTGCATAGGCAGTTGTGGAGCCGGTACCCAGCCCCACAATATTTCCATCCTTGACAAGTTCTGCTGCGGCCCTGCCGGCGGCTTCCTTGCCCGGATGATGACTTTTTGCGTTTCTATCTGTCATTATCCTGCCTTCTTATGGGGAAAGACGCCTGCGGTCTCTGGGGAACAGTACGACATCGCGGATGTTCTCCACGCCAAGCATGGTCATCACAAATCTTTCACAACCCAAACCCCAGCCGGAGTGAGGGGGCATTCCGTAACTGAAAGCGCGCAGATAGAAATCAAAACCTTCAGGATCAAGTCCCTGATCTGCTATCCTGTTTTTGAGCATTTCCGGAACGTGTATACGCTGTGCACCGGAGGAGAGTTCCATGGTCCTGTGCATCATGTCAAAGGACTTGGAGAATTCAGGTTTTTCCTCGTAGGGCATGGCGTAGAATGGTTTTATTTCGGTTGGCCAGTCTATGATGAAATAGTGTTCTTCCCCTGTTTCCTGAAATACATGTTCTCCGATTGTATGTTCGGAAAGGGTGGAAAGATCGTCTCCCCATTTCAATTCCTCTTCGCCATGGGAATTGACAATTTCTATCGCTTCCTGATATGTCAGTTTGAGGAATGGGGTTTTCGGGACCTTGAGTTCAATTCCCAGTACTTCAAGAGCATCGGGTACGTTCTCTATTACCTGGGTGTAAACATATTCCACCATGCTTTCAAGGATTTCCATTACATCGAAGTGGTCAACAAAACTCGCCTCTATATCAATAGATGTAGCTTCGTTCAGGTGGCGGCGGGTGTCGTGTTCCTCTGCACGGAAGATCGGTCCGATCTCAAATACCCTGTCCATTCCACCGGACATCAGGATCTGCTTGAAAAGCTGGGGACTCTGGTTGAGGAAGGCCTCCCTGTCGAAATAAGTAATCGGGAATAGGGCAGTACCTCCTTCGGTTGCTGTGGCCACAACCTTGGGACTTGACGTTTCCAGGAATCCATCATTTGCAAGATAATTCCTGACAGCATGCAGAACCTCATGTCTTATCCTGAATATGGCATTTGTCCTGCTTCTTCTCAAATCTATGAAACGTGAATCCAGTCTTGTGTCGAGTTCAGCATCCACTTTTCCTGTGGTGTCCAGAGGCAGGGGAGATTCTGCTTCATTGAGCAGTTCTATCTCATCAGGTATCAATTCATAACCATTAGGGGCTTTTTCTTCGGGCTTAATACTGCCCCTGACAGAGATAACTGATTCTCGGATAAGTTTTCTGGCGAAATTGAATAGTTCCCTATCAATTTTCTTCTTTACAAGAGTAACCTGGGCTCTTCCCTGTCTGTCCCTTAATACAACAAAACAGATTCCTCCAAGATCACGTACCTCATGTACCCAACCTGCAAGAGCAACCTTGTCGTCTCCGATTTTACCGGGGTTGATTTGTGTAGTATAATGCGTCCTTAAATTTGCCAATGACATTTGCTCACCTTGATTTTATTGATATTGTGAATATGATTTCTGGTCATTATCGGTTTTCCTCTTAAAAAACATTCCTGTAAATATATCTAACCATTAGTTAAAGGGTCCTGTAACAGATTATACTTAACTATTTAATAAATGAACACATAGGAGGAGCAAAACTCAATAGGAGACGCTAGCTACAGTTTTTGTGTTCTCTTTTTGTTTATTTTTTGCATTTATTATTTAAATGGATTCATGGAGACAGAACGCGATGAGTGACAGAGATGTCTATGATGCGACCCATATTCAGGTGTTGGAAGGACTGGAAGCCGTACGCAAGCGACCGAGCATGTATATCGGAAGCATTGATGGCCGGGGTTTACACCATCTTGTTTATGAAGTAGTGGATAACAGTATAGATGAGGCCCTTGCAGGCTATTGTACCTCAATTGACGTTTCTATAAACCGGGATGGATCGGTCACGGTCAGGGATGACGGCAGGGGAATCCCTACAGATATACATTCCAAATACAAAAAATCGGCACTTGAAGTTGTAATGACCATTCTGCATGCAGGGGGTAAATTCGATAAGAGTTCCTACAAGGTATCAGGTGGTCTTCATGGAGTAGGTGTCTCTGTTGTAAATGCTCTTTCTGAATGGAATGATGTTGAAGTTCACAGGAATGGCAAAATCTTCTATCAGCGTTATGTAAGAGGAAAACCTCTTGATGATGTTATCGAGAAAGGGGATACTGAAAGTACCGGTACATCGATGACCTTCAAACCGGATACCGACATTTTTGAAACAGTAGATTTTAATTTTGAAACCCTGGCCACAAGGTTAAGAGAACTTGCATTCTTAAATCGTGAAATTAAGATTGTCATAACCGATAAGAGATCAGATGAGCCCCTGCAGGAAGTTTTTGAATATGACGGCGGTATCGTCTCTTTTGTTGAATATTTGAACAAGAGCCGCAATGTACTGCATGAACAACCTATATATTTTGAGAGGGAAAAGGAAGATACCCGTGTTGAAATCGCCATGCAGTATACCGACAGTTATGGTGAATACGTCTATTCCTTTGCAAATAATATCAACACCCATGAAGGTGGTACTCATCTGGCGGGTTTCAAGTCAGCCCTGACCAGGGTTGCCAATGATTATGCCAAACGCAATAACCTTGCCAAAGGTGACATCAAACTCAGCGGTGATGATATCAGGGAAGGTCTGGCAGGAATCATCAGTGTTAAATTGATGGATCCTCAATTTGAGGGACAAACAAAGACAAAACTCGGAAACAGTGAACTTAAGGGTATTGTGGAATCCATGGTTTCTGAGGGTCTCTCGGAGTTCATGGAAGAAAACCCCAAGATTGCTTCTGCTATCCTTCAAAAAGCAATGGATGCACGCAGGGCCAGGGAAGCAGCCAAAAAGGCACGGGAATTAACACGGCGCAAAAGTGCTCTGGAAGTCAGCACTCTTCCCGGCAAACTTGCGGACTGTTCTGAAAAAGACCCTTCTGTATCTGAAATTTACCTTGTGGAAGGTGATTCTGCGGGTGGTTCGGCAAAGATGGGTCGTGAAAGGCGTTTCCAGGCGATTCTTCCATTTAGGGGTAAAATATTGAATGTGGAAAAATCCCGTTTGTCCCGGATATTGAAGAATAATGAGATCCTATCCCTGATCACTGCAATGGGAACCGGTATAGGGGATGAGTATGACCTCTCAAAGGCTCGCTATCACAAGGTGGTCATCATGACTGATGCCGATGTGGATGGCGCACATATACGCACCCTTATGCTGACTTTCTTTTTCCGCTACATGACCCCACTGATAGATGCTGGCTATGTATACATTGCACAACCCCCGCTCTACAGTATCAAGAAAGGTAAAAATCAACGATTTGCCTATACCGAGAGGGAAAAGGACAAAATAATTGAGGAAATCGGCGAAAAGGGTGTAAGTATACAGCGCTACAAGGGTCTTGGTGAAATGAACCCCGATCAACTGTGGAAAACAACCATGAATCCTCAGACACGCACTATTTTGCAGGTAACAATGGAGGATGCGGTAGCGGCTGATGAGATGTTTTCCGTTCTGATGGGAGATGAAGTTGCTCCCAGGCGTAAATTCATACAGGAGCATGCAAAGGATGTTATCAACCTGGATGTGTGAGGTGGTATAAATGGCAGACGATAATGATATAAATCCTCTCGATGAAACAATCGAACAGCATGATGGGGAAGGTGGACGTGTAGTTCCGGTGCTTATCCAGGATGAGATGAAGCGTTCTTATATTGATTACTCTATGAGTGTAATTGTGGGAAGGGCCCTACCTGATGCCCGTGACGGTCTGAAACCGGTACATCGCCGTATTCTTCACTCAATGAATGAAGCCGGTATTACCCATGATAAGGCGTACAAGAAATCTGCCCGTGTAGTGGGTGATGTATTGGGTAAATTCCATCCACACGGTGATACTGCCGTGTATGACAGTTTGGTGCGTATGGTCCAGGACTTTTCCCTGCGTTATCCGTTAATAGACGGACAGGGTAACTTTGGATCTGTTGATGGTGATTCTGCTGCAGCAATGCGTTATACAGAAGTCCGCATGGATAAGATAACCACTGAAATGCTTGAGGATATCAAGAAGGAAACTGTTAATTTCAAGCCCAACTATGATGGTTCCCTGGAGGAGCCTGAAGTCCTGCCTTCAAAGTTGCCCAATCTGCTCTTGAACGGCTCCACCGGTATTGCTGTGGGAATGGCGACCAACATGGCTCCCCATAACCTCCGGGAGGTCGTGGATGCTACTGTCAAATTGATTGATGACCCTGATACTGAACTTGCAGAGCTTCGCAAGATCGTGAAAGGACCGGATTTTCCTACTGGTGGTATCATAATGGGTACCAGTGGGATCAAAAGTGCCTATGAGACCGGACGCTCCCCTATCCACCTGCGTGCCGTGACCGAGATAGAGGAGATGAAGAATGATAAATACCGCATAGTGGTATACGAACTTCCTTATCAGGTGAACAAGGCACGCCTTGTGGAATCCATCGCCAACCTCGTGAGGGATAAAAAAATTGAAGGTATCTCGGATTTGCGGGATGAATCCGGCAGGGAAGGTATGCGGGTGGTTATTGAGCTTAAGAAAGGAACCAATCCTAAAGTCCTGCTTAACCAGCTCTACAAACAGACCCAGCTTGAAACCACATTTGGTATCATTAACCTGGCTCTGGTTGACGGGGTCCCACGTGTTCTTAATCTCAGGGAACTGATCCAGATATATCTCAAACATCGTATAGATGTTATCAGTCGACGTACAGCTTTTGATCTAAGAAAAGCCGAGGAAAGAGCACATATTCTCCAGGGGCTTAAAATAGCTCTGGATAATATCGATGAGGTTATCAAATTGATACGCGGCTCTTCTACCACAGAGGAGGCAAGAGAAGGGCTTATAAGTAATTTCGATCTGGATGAAATTCAGGCCAAAGCCATTTTGGACATGAGGCTGCAGCGCCTGACTGGATTGGAGAGGCAAAAGATCGATGAAGAGTACAATGGTCTGATCGACACGATTGCCGATCTTAAGCACATCCTTGCAAATGATGAGCGTAAATATGCGATTATCAAGGATGAAGTACTGGAGCTGAAAGATAAATATGGTGATGAGCGCAGAACCCTTATTCAGGGTAGCCGTGAAGAACTTGCAGATGAAGACCTGATACCCGAAGAAGAAGTGGTTGTAACCTCTACTCAGAGTGGTTATATCAAGAATATACCTCTCCAGACATATAATATGCAACATCGGGGCGGTCGTGGTGTGAGAGGTATGGAAACAAAGGAGGATGACACTGTGGGAAGCATCTTTGTGGCTTCTACCCATGATTACATCCTCTTTTTCACAAACCGTGGTAAGGTTTACTGGCAAAAGGTCTATGATATTCCCCGTGGAAGTCGCCAGTCCAGAGGAAAGGCCATTGTTAACCTGCTGGAACTTGCTGACGGTGAATCAGTAAATGCTATGATTCCGGTACATGATTTTGAGAATGATCGCTACCTGTTCATGGGCACCCGGGATGGGACCGTGAAACGTTGCAGTCTTTCGGATTTCCGTAATCCTCGCAAGGCCGGTATTATTGCGATTTCCCTGAAAGAGGGGGATGAACTTGTAAATGTTCTCCAGACCGACGGAAATCAGGATATAATGCTGGCTTCAAGGCATGGTAAAGCCCTGCGTATCTCTGAAGAAGATGTGCGTGTGATGGGCAGGACTGCACGTGGTGTGAGGGGTATGAAATTGACAGGTCCGGATGTTATTGTAAGCTTGGATGTTGTAGATTCTGATGCTACCCTGCTGACCGTTACAGAGAATGGTTTTGGCAAACGCACGCCATTTGATGAGTACCGCACCCTTCGTCGTGGAGGGCAGGGAGTAATAACCATTTTCACTGATATGCGCAATGGTCCGGTGGTCACTGTAAAAACAGTGGAAGATGATGATGAGATCATCCTGACAAGCTCTGCCGGCATTGTGATACGTATCCCTGTGACAGATATTAGGGTGCAGGGACGTAATACCAAGGGTGTAAAAATTATGAATATAAGGGAGAAGGATAAATTGGTCAGTTTGGCCAGGATTAAAAAAGAGGATTAAGTGTAACCTTAAAGGTTACACTTATTTCCCGTAACATTTTTCCAGATGTTCTGTAGGTGTCGGCTTTGTCATATAACTGACAGTAACGGCTACTACTGCTGCAAGGGGGGTTGCAACGAGAATTGGGTCCACAACGGTCCAGGTGCCGGTCAGGAGAGTATCCGTTCCGAATATGAATTTGCAGATTCCCAGCGGGACTGCTTCTTTTGCATGAACAAAACCCAGCCAGAACAAGCTTGCAAAGGTTCCAACTAATAGGCTTGCAATTGCTCCCTCTCTTGTCATACGTGGCCAGAATAAAGCTCCTGCATACATCGGCAAAAAGGCCGCTGCACATAATCCAAAAAAGATTGCTGTGGCACGGGCGATTATACTTATAGGCAGGATGTAAGCCAATATCACACTTATCAGAATGGTCGTTGCAATTCCCAATCTTGTAATATTGACTGTTTTGCCCACATCTCCTCTCTTAACAAACTGGCGATAGAAATCATGTCCTATTGATGTTCCCATTGTATGGTATTGGGAACTTAATGTCGACATGGCGGCTGCCAGTAAGGTTAACATGAATAGGATAACAAAAGTTTCAGGCATTGCATCGTTGATATATTGTGGGATTATCAGGTCGGTATTGCCTCCCGTTACAGCTACGGATATCAACCCTTCTGTTTTGTAAAAGAAAGCATTGGAAAGAGAACCTACTGTAAAGGCAACTCCTGTCATCATTAAAATGAATGGGCCGCCCACAAGGACTGCCCTGTTCAATGCCCTGTCATTTTCCACAGTCATGAATCTAACAGCCAGTTGAGGTTGGGCAAGTACACCAACACCAACTCCAAGTATCAGGGTAGATACCAGTGTCCACCATATAGGCGAGCCGAAGGCGGGCATTGCCGTCCATCCCAGATGTCCCCCCGCTGCAAGTGAATCAGGAACCAGGGGTGTCATTGCTGTGAGTGCTTGGTGTGCTTCAGTGATTCCTCCCAGTTTGACGTATGTAAGTGCAAGCAGGACCAGCATTCCTATAAACATGAATGCTCCCTGAAGGGCATCTGTATACATAACTGCTATCAATCCCCCGGTGATAACGTATGCTGCAACAATTACCGTAAGTAAAAGGACTGCAACATCATAATTAATGCCGAGTGTGGTTTCAACAAAACGGGCTCCTCCAATTAGGACGATTCCTGCATAAAGGGGCATAAATACTCCAATGAGGGCACCCGAGAAACCCTGTATGAAACGTGACTGGAATCTGCGTCCCAGTAATTCAGGAAATGTAACCGCCTTAAGTCTTAATCCCATACGGCGTGTTCTGGATCCGAAAAACACAAATGCGATGAGAATTCCGACAATGATGTTCATTACAGCAAGCCAGAGCAATCCCATTCCCAGTGCACCGGCAGCCCCGCCAAAACCAATGATTGCCGAGGTACTGATAAATGTGGCACCATAGGAAAGGGCAAGTATATAAGGATTGATGTGCCTGCCGGCGACCATATAATCGTCAATTTCCTTTGTTTTTTTGTATCCAAGCATTCCCAGATAAAAAATTATCATAAGGTAGACCAGGACAATTACACCAAGGACAGGTGTGCTTATCATGAGCATACCTCTGTTTCCTCGCCGTCATTCCATTTTATTATACCGTATATCATGCAGCTTATCGCACCTGCTATACACAGGATGTATGCTATCCATATTTGGGGGTCTTCTATTCCAAGCATGAGGGCACCTCTACATATGCTATATTGACACATGCTAACATATTTCATAAATATGTTTTTATTGGAATGGTTAACAGTGTTAATATATGAGGGATACTCGCTTGTTCCTTTTTTATTCAATAAAGAAAGCGCCGGATGTTGCCTTATTTCTGGCAATCAACGGGTTTCATGCAAGCTATTGAATTACCCAAAAAGAATATAGGGCACGTGAGACATTTCCACATAGTTCCGCAGAAGGATGCTGCGACCAAATCTTTTTATGTAAATATACTTACTATTGACCCTATATCCGATTAAAAAAGAAGAAGGCTTATGAGATGGAACTCGAAAACTTAAGGCACGGTACTGAACTCATTAAAAGAGGTTTTGCCAGAATGCAGAAAGGCGGGGTTATTATGGATGTAACCAACCCCGAGCAGGCTAGAATCGCCGAAGAAGCAGGGGCTGTGGCTGTAATGGCCCTGCAGGCAGTTCCGGCTGATATCCGTAAGGCCGGTGGAGTGGCCAGGATGGCAGATCCGGAAATCGTTGCGCAGATCATTGATACTGTAACAATTCCTGTAATGGCAAAGGCCAGGATCGGGCATTTTGTGGAAGCCGAAATCCTTGAATCCCTGGGAGCTGATATGGTCGATGAGTCTGAAGTCCTGACTCCTGCAGATGAAATGTATCATATTGATAAAACCGGTTTTACTGTTCCTTTTGTATGTGGTGCAAGAAATCTTGGTGAAGCCCTGAGACGTATCAATGAAGGTGCGGCAATGATACGTACCAAAGGTGAAGCAGGTACCGGGGATGTCCGTGAGGCAGTTCGCCACATGAAAAAGATCATGGGTGAAGTACGTGAACTTGCCGGTAAGGACAAAGAAGAACTCATTAAGGTTGCCCGTGACATCGAAGCACCCATAGAACTTGTTCTGGAGTCTGCAGACTTACAGCGTTTGCCTGTGGTAAACTTTGCAGCAGGTGGTGTTGCCACCCCCGCAGATGCTGCCCTAATGATGAGGCTGGGTGCAGATGGTGTATTCGTAGGCTCTGGAATTTTCAAGGCTGAAAATCCTGAAATGATGGCTAAAGCAGTTGTGGAAGCTGTTAACAATTATGACAACCCCGAAAAACTGGCAGAAATTTCCAGAGGAATTGGTTCCGGAATGAAGGGCATGAGTGCTGACACTATACCTCCTGAAGAAGCTCTGCAGACACGTGGCTGGTAAATTATCAACGGTGAAATTGATGCGTATCGGTATAATCGCCATACAGGGTGATGTTTCCGAACATATTGATGCCGTAGAACGTGCTCTTTGCGAAAGGGGGATTGAAGGTGAAGTGCTGGAAATCCGTCATGAAGGCATCGTCCCCCGGTGTGACGCCGTCATACTGCCCGGAGGGGAAAGTACAACATTGGGCCGCCTCATTGAAAGAGAAGGGATTGCAGGTGAAATTCAGAATGCTGCAATGAAAGGCATTCCTGTACTTGGCACCTGTGCCGGCTTGATCCTTGTGGCAACCCGCGGGGACGAACAGGTGCATAAGACTCATCAGCATCTTCTTGGTCTGATGGATGTAAAAGTCAATCGGAATGCTTTTGGAAGGCAGCGGGAGTCCTTTGAGGTTGATCTGGATCTTCCATTCCTGGATTCTCCCTATACAGCAATTTTCATCCGGGCACCTGCAATCATGGATGCAGGCCCGGAAGTTGATGTATTGTCAACAATTAATGGGAGAATTGTAGCAGCAAGACAAAACAATGTACTTGCTCTGGCTTTCCACCCCGAACTGACACCTGATCTGCGGTTGCATCATTATTTCCTGGATATGATTTCGGTTACCTGAAGTCAGAAATTAAAAAATCATAAATGTAATATACCTTTACTTTACTATTTTTATTATCTATCAAGGAGATTTAAATATGGTAAAACTCACAGAAGATATGAAAGAATCAATTGCCAATGTCAGGCCGCTTCCCCTTGCCACCGCATCTAAAGAAGGTATACCAAATGTAATTCCAATTGGTATGTGCAAACTGGTGGATGATGCAACTATCTGGATTGTGGATAATTATTTTTTGAAAACCCGCAATAATCTTGAAGAAAATCCTAAAGCATCACTTTATGTATGGGGTGAAGGCTCAAAGGGCTGCTTCCAGATAAAAGGCGATGTTGAAATTAAGACTGAAGGTGATGAGTACGATGCTGCATATGCCATGGCAAAGGAAAAAGGAGAGAAATATCCTGCCAAGGCTTTGATTGTCATGAAAATTACCGATGTCTTTGAGTGCAAAGGCGGCCCTGAAGCCGGAAAGAAGTTGCTCTGAAATTATGTTAGTCCTTTTTTGGGACTAACTCTGATTTTTTTTCATACCATTCATACAGTTTGGTAGTCCATTTGATGGCTGCTTTTTCTGTACCCATAAGGTAGCTGTTGTCATAACGGCATGTTTTCAACATAAGGGATAACAGGAAGTATTTATCAGAAGCAATGATTAAGGAGGGCATAACTTCTCCTTTGTAGATCAATATCTGGGAATTGTCTGAATTTTTGAGTATCTGGGTTGCTTCAGGATAATCATTTTTCATTTTTTCAAATATCGGTTCTGTCATTATCAGCGATAAGTTTGCTCCCTTTGAGACCATTTCAGAGGCAAACGGGGGATATTCTGGATGATAGACTGCAATAAAAGCTTTAATCCAGATAGACATTTTTGTAAGTGGTTTTATCTTTGCGAAAGGATCGAATGCATCTGTAAGGGATGGTACGACATATTCACTATTATTTAATTCTCCGATATGATGTAATAATTCCTTTGGAATAGGGGTTAAATCATGTTCATTTAAATAATCGAAATGATCTTCAAGTACATCAAATGTTTTAAAGACCTCCTGGAGCATGTGCACCAGCAGCATGCCAATTCTGGTTAATGAATACATTCCATTTTCCTGAACGATGAGGCCGTTTTCTTTTAATATTTTTATCTGGGGAAGAATTGAAGGCGAAGTTTCATCAAGGATTTCTTTTATTTCATCAATATCCTTATTGCCTTCCATAAGCAGGAGAAGAAGACCCTTACGTTTTTCGGAAAAACATGTAATGTCAATAAGTGAGCGCCTCATGTCTATTCTTCCTGCTTTGCGTTAAATTGGTATAAAATATGTCCACAAATTGACTTCTTTTATATATTTAATATATGTTCATTGGATTTCATCTATCTATACTTTTGAGTGGGTTTCGTTTTACTATCAGTTATCTTTTTTTATTATCTCTACTGTATCCCTGTCATAGTACAGCTTCTTTTCAAATATTGCTATTGAGGGTGGTTTTATGGAAGGCCTGATATCAGTTGTTAGGAAAAGATAACCTATGACATGAGTATAGTACTCAAGGTAGCCCTTTATGATACGGTTTAATCCTTCGATCCTTCTTCCTGCAATAAGGATTACTAACCATTGAAGGACAAGACAGATTCCTGTAAATATCCCGTATATATAGAGTACAATTCCTATAAGAATGGAATAAATGATCCTGAAAAATAATTCCAGTCTGCTGGCTTTCTTCTCATAAGAGAAAAGCTGTTTTATATTTGAATTCCGGATATCCATGCCACATCTATCCCCAATTCTCTATACATACAATATAATTAATTTTTATAAATAACTATTGTATTATAATGTAATTGAAGATATAATAATGTGTAACCTATAACGAGTATCCGGAGTGAAATGTCACTTGAAATAAAAAAGGGCGGGAGATTTACTCTTCGGAAGTTTCTCCCTCTTCACCGCCACCGAGAATTTCTTCGATGGTTTTGTCTCCGTATCCAACAACCTTTGTGTTGATCTGGACAATATCCGGAGCTATTTCCCTTCCTCTTAGGAATTTACGGCGACGCATTCCTTTGTCTTTTGGCTTATATCCGACACCCTCGGCTACGAGTAATCTCTGCCTCTTGGGACCGGGTACATTCTTAAGCATGACAAAACCGCTTCTATCACTTCCTCCAGTAATCTGGATGGTGTAACCGGGGAGACCGACTACCGTTCCTTCTACAGTTTCGCCTATTGCTTTTCCTATGAACTTATTTGCCTCGGCACCACTCACATCGAATTGGTATGCTTTGGCTTTTGGATCTGATACGACAATTTTGAAATCTACCATTATTTACCTCCAACATCAATTAATATTATTACTTGGCCCAGAACGGATTATCCCTGCGTTTGATTTCAAGGAAAGCATCGAGGGTTTCCATTTCATCTGCCGAAAGTGAGTCAAGTATCTCCGTTTCAAGCACCTTTGCATGCTTTTCGGGAATATTTGAATAAAGTACATCACCTTCTTTGATCTGGCGACCTATTGTAGGTCCATCAATCGCCATTGCAACTTCCATCCCTGCACTGGCTTCCTTGATGTTTTCTCCTTCTAATTGGAGTCCTTTTATTGTGCCTACAACTCTACCACTGTTATCTGTAACACCGATGTTAGTTTTGACCTTTCCACCTGTGATTCTTACACCAACAACAGCAGGTTTGCTTTGTCTGAACGTACATTCTGGAAGAAGCAGGAATCTTGCAGGCTTGACTATGAGCTGGGATATTGTTTTTTCGGATTTCTCCTTCTTTTCTTTGACCCAGTCTTTGTAATCATCAATAAGCCTGTAAATAACATCATTCTGGAATATTTTGAGATCGGCACCCTTTGCTTTTTCTTTTGCATCAGGTAACATTTTCACATTAAAGCCGATAAGAACCGCATTAAAAGGATCTTCAATAGCCGAAACCTCGATAATATCCCTCTGGGATATGTCTCCTACTTCGGCTTTTCTGATGGGTATATCCTCCTTCTGGAGCTCATTAACAAGCGCTTCCAGTGATCCGATGGTATCTGCTTTAAGAGTCACACCTATGGTGCCCGTACTAATCTGTACCTCTTCAAGTTCCTCTTGAACCTCTTTGACAATTGTTTCAAGGTTTTCCGGGTTAGCCGCTCTTACAGTGGCTCCTGAGAGTGCATCATCAAGATTTGGCGCAGATATCTTTACACCAATAGCAGCCGTAACTGATTCCACATTCTGGAACTTTTCCTCGGCGGATATTTCTCCCATTGGATTGGGTTTTAGCAAAGCCCTCACTTTGGTCTGAATAGGCTCCCCAAGACTTCCGACTATAATAGTATCCCCTTTTTTGAGGGTTCCATCATAGAGAATAATATCGATGGTAGTTCCCAAGCCCTTTTCTTCCTTTACTTCAAGTATTGTTCCTTCACCAGGTCCACTTGCGTTATAATGAAGATTAGATTCGAGGAATTTCTGGGCCAGCCCGAGTAATACCATAAGTAGGTCAGGTATACCTTCGCCGGTAACCGCGCTTATTGGTATTATTCCTATATTTCTCTGGAAGTCAGAAACACGGTCATAGCGTTCAGAATTAAAACCACTGTTATATAGTTCCCCGACAATTTCATAGAACTTGTTATCAAGATCGGCTCTTACACGTTCACTTTGTTTGTTGTAAGTTTCCAGAAAACTCGCGTTTTCATGTGGTTGCCAACCATGTATCCTGTCTATCTTATTTGCCACAACCACAAAGGGAGTTTTGAATCGTTTGAGTATTTGCAGACTTTCTTTTGTCTGGGGCATGAAGCCCTCATTTATATCTACAATTACCACTGCCAGATCTGCAAGTGCTCCTCCTCTGCTACGCAGGGATGTGAATGCATGGTGTCCCGGTGTATCTATGAATAAAAGGCCGGGTACGATGAAATTGTTCTTCATCCCGGAAGCACCACTACGTTCTATTATGGAATCGATCATTACTTCCGTTGCACCGATATGCTGGGTGATCGCACCGGCTTCTCCTGCAGCCACAGAACTACCGCGTATTCTGTCTAACAGTGTGGTCTTACCGTGATCCACATGTCCCATAACGCATACAATGGGTGTCCTGAGATTTTCGTTATCGGTAATATGCATCCCTTCCTTAAGAAACAGGAGAGTGAGCAAAAGGGTACTCACTCATAGAGCCATTCTTCGTCTATACGGGTATATTCGTTTGTCTCATCATCCTTGAAATGGATGTTGATTTCTCTTTCAGCTGATTCTACTGAATCGGATGCATGTACCACATTTCTACCGGTTTCAAGAGCAAAATCGCCCCTGATAGTACCAGGCATTGCTTCGGATGGATTGGTGGCACCATTTATTGTTCTCATGGATTTTATTGCATCCTTACCTTCAACAATCATTGAAACTGAAGGAGCGGAAATTACATAGGATATAAGTGAACCGAAAAATGGCTTTTCGCAGTGTTCGCTGTAATGTTCCTTTGCATCATTCTCATCGATAACATTCATGCGCATGGCACTTATCTTGAGGCCTCTCCTTTCGATTCTTCCTATGATCTCACCAATAAGTCCCCTCTGGACTCCATCTGGTTTGATCATAACATATGTGCGTTCCATTGATTAATTCCTCATCAGGCTTTTTTCATGTAGGTTCTGCCCGTTTCGGTCCAGATAGTACGCCTTGGAAGTCTACCCATCTTGTAATTGTTCCTGCATTTAGAGGAGCAAAAGTTGTAAGTAGAACCGTCCTTCTTTGCAAAAAGGATACCAGTTCCAGGTTCCAGTTTAGTTCCGCAGAAAGAGCATTTCTTGGTTTCCATTGCGCATCACCTTGTTGTAAGTTTCTTTGCCTCTCTGGAAGTCTCCATCAGCATCAGCACATCGCCGATACGAACAGGGCCCATACAGTTACGGGTGATGATCCTGCCCTTGTCCCGACCATCCAGTACCCTGCACTGGATCTGGCTTGCTTCGCCATGCATGCCGGTATTGCCGATGACATCTATGACCTCCGCGGCATATCCTAAGTTTTCATCTGCCATGGAGAATTACTCCTTTTTTATGGATAAGTTTATTTGAGGGCACTGACTTTTTCGGCCAGGTCCTCGATGGTCTCTGCGCCCTTACCTGCATCTGTAATTACTACTGCAGCACAGCCAACGCCTATTCCACAGGCGGCTCCAAGTTCTTTCTGCTGTTTTACGTAGATGTAAGGTGCATTCTTTTCTTCACAAAGGGGACCAATGTGAGCTACTACTTCTGCAGGTTCAACATCATCCGCAATGACTGTCAGTTTTGCAATACCTCTTTCTACAGCCTTTGTAGCTTCGTTAGCTCCTTTTTTTACCTTGCCAGTATCTCTGGCAACTTCTACTGCTTCAAGAGCTTTATCTATTAGTTCATCTGGAACATCAAATTTTGCCATAATTTCTATCTCCTTCGAAATCACGGTTTACACCGCGGTTTGTCATTATTCATTGTATAGATGCAAACAAAGGTCAATTCTACCATACTGTTTACATTCGTTGGAGTATTTGGTATGAATCGCCACTGGTACATATATAACTTGCGACAATTCGATAGCACTTCTTGAATATGCCTATCGATTATAAAACTTCTGGTATCGATTTAAAAAAGTAAAAGGAAAAATTACTGGATGGGTTCCATGGCCATTGCATAGAAGTTAGATGCATTGGCAGTGATGTCCACCTTGATAATATTCCCATATTCTGTAATATTGTAATTTAGGCCTCTCTGGCTTGTGTTGGATGCCCTGGTTGTCAGGTTGGTCATTGTGTTTTCTGTGGGATCAGCATAAAGGGCAGTTCTTCTGAAACTGTTATCATCTTCAATATCCCACTCAACATAATACTGGTCTGCGAACTCATTTTCCAGATCAACAACCTGCTGTATAGGGGCATCTGTACTTGCGAATTGGAGAATCTCATTGAACTTTTGGGCAGATTCTGCATCTCCTTCAATTACATCTATTGTGTCTTCAACACTCTGTTGTTCTCCCAATACCATGGGAGTTCCTATGACATTGTAGATGCCCTGACCTCTGGAAAGGGGCTGGTATCCCTTATATGTTTCAGGGGCAGTATAATACTGGAATGCCACAACCTTTGGGTCAATCTCATGCATTTCTATCCATGAAGAATTATCATATCCTGCTGAATACAGTTTGGTTACATTTGACCCGTAGAAATTATTGTAAACGGATGTATTACCGGTAAGATATTGCAGTGGTGTACCTTTCAGGGAGGCAATGTTCATGTATCTGGCTGTAGTAACATTATCTGGAGTTACCTGCAGACCATCCTGAATGGAGTTTAATGTTATTTCTATATGTTCACCCGGCACACTCTCAAAACCAGATACCTGACCATTTTCAGATGTTTGTTCATTATTGTTGTTGTTTCCTGCTCCACTGAAAAAGAACATGCCGATTGATCCGACCATTATTACTGCAAGGAATATACCTACATATTTTGTATATTTTTTCTCATCTTTTTTTCTAGGACTCATGAATTCACTCCGCAGTCATCCCTGTTGAATTTAACAACGATAGTCCTTCTAATATATAAATATCTTCGGACTTTATGTATTATGAATGGAGGTTGCTGATGTATTGATGTGTTCGTAGATTCCAAGTATGCAATCTTTTTCGTTCCATTTTATATTCTTAAGAGTTACTCTGCAGGGAATTTCTCTTCCTGTGCTGGAATGTAGCCTGATATCTTCGCTATAAGGCCGGTTTTGGTTTATTGGCTTGTTTACAGAATCCAGGACATGCCTGTATCTCAGCGGATATAGATCTGTAATGTCCATTTTTTTAAGTTCATCTGCAGAGTATCGTATCCACTTCTCAAGTATCTTGTTTGTATAAAGCAACGCTCCTTTTTTATCGGTAACGGCAATCCCTTCTTTTACATTGTCAATCAATATCTGCAAATCACTGATCTCCTTTTGGACGGATGCTTCTTTGTGCATATTTGATAGGACTTCCCCGATTTGCTTTGCTATAGTTTCGAGATCATGTCTGGATTTATCGGGGATCTCATATTCAGAATGCGAGGACAGATAGAGAGCAGCTATTATCTCGTTGTGGTATCGAATCGGAATTATTGCAGTTCCATGCAAGCCTTCATACCGGAGGTTCTTGCCGCTGGTAATTGCGCTGAGTTCGGAATGATGTTTATACACCGCCTGTCCACTCATAACCAGTCGTGTCTGTACTGAATTCCTTTCATAGTGGGAGGTGCTATTCACAAACTGATCAGACAGTCCGTGATGAGCTACCAGGTCCAGGTCTCCTGTTTTATCGTCAACAAGGTACAGGGCTCCTGAATCAATGGGTGTGATTCTCAGTGCAAGTTCCAGTAGCCTGTTGAATGTCTCGCTATTTGATGTGGCAGAACTGAGGACACTGTCAAGATCATACTGCAGATGCATGAAATCATTAGAATGCTTTCTTTCTGTGATGTCTACAATGATACCTTGCAAATACGTTACCTTTCCATCCTCATCATATTTGATAAAAGTCCTTTCATCTATCCAGCGGACATCTCCAAACTTTGTCATTATTCTGTATTCTTGATTGAAATCAGTCTGTCCTGCATCGATTCTTTTTGCGAGTTCTTTTTGGACCCTTTCCAGGTCGTATGGGTGTACTATGTCAGCGTAGACCAGTTTACCCGACAGGAAATCATTCACAGTGTAGCCAAACTGTGTTATATTCTCGGAGACGAATTCAACAGGCCAGTCTTCTTCAGCCCACCATATAAATACGACTGCAGGGCTGTTTTTAATGACATCAGAAAGGACTGATTTTATTTCACTTGATTTTTTCAAATCTTCCATATACTGGTATAATTCCTCATCAGCCAATTTTTGCTGGATTATATTCCACATTCCCTGCATGAGTAATTTTAATTGCCTCACATCTGTAGGTGTATAATCCTGCACCTTATTGGCAACACCCACAACCCCAGCAATTCTACCGCCTTCAAAAATGGGAACACTCAGATTTCTCTGGATTAATTTTTGACCAGTATCTTCTTCAGCTAAATATTCGTTGTTTATAATGGGGGTGCGATGGTAAAGTGCTTCATCCCAGATACTGTAGCTCTCTGCCGGAGCCTCGTCTGAACTCTGTTTGCCGTTTGACCAGGAAATAACCGCATAGTTTGTTTCCGTTTCATCCAGAAATGCCAGAAAGCCAATCTTGCTTTCAGTTAGTAAGACTGCCTGTTCACGCGCATAATCCATAATTTCCTGAATTGAGGAATCGGACATGGCATATAGTTTCAAGAGTGCTTCATGACGTTTTTCTTCAAGGTAGAGGGCGCTTTCCACATCCTTTCTTTCTGTTATATCAACAATTATACCCTGCAGATATGTCACATCACCTGTATCATTTTGCTGGATTTTTGTGCGTTCATCCACCCAGCGTACATCTCCATTTTTTGTCAGGATCCGATATTCTTTGGTGAACTGCCTGTTACCCTCTGCAACACAACGGGCCATCCCCTGGCGCACTTTCTCTATATCATCAGGGTGAACGATATCACCGTACACCATTTTGTCCGATGTGAATTCTTCAACTTCATATCCGAATTGTGTAATGTTTTCCGAGACAAATTCCACGGGCCAGTCATCTTCTGCTCTCCACAGGAAAACAATCACAGGGCTTGAATTGATTACTGTTTCGAGGGCTTTTTTCATCCCCAGGGCGCCATCAATGACCTTTTTTTCTTCCATCTTTCTGGAAGTAATATCCATGATAATACCCTCATAGTAGGTGTTATCGGGATTATGGTGGATTATGGTACGTTCTTCGACCCAGCGTACATCTTTTTTCAAGGTTAGGACACGATAGGTAAGGTTAAACTGTTCATCTCCACTTTCCAGATGTTTTTCCACCTCTTCAGTTACCATTTCAAGGTCATCCGGATGGATTATGTCACTGTACCTTAAGGCGCCTGAAATAAAATCATCGGGAGTATAGCCAAAAAGAGAGATATTTTTCGAGACGAACTCCACAGGCCACCTTTCCTCCTCCTTCCATACGAAAACAATTGCAGGGCTTGCATTGACAATATCTTCAAGCACACTTTTCATTGTTGAGGTGTCAATACCTGCAGAAAAAGAACTGTCATTTTTCGGGGATGGATGATTGGGGGTTGAGATGGTACCACTTCCACTGATTGATCTTATTTATTAAAATTGGTATCTGAACACTTATATAATACACTGTATCGAATCAGCATTGCAATTGCTGCTTCCATATTTTTTCTCTTTCAATTCTGTTTTGTCTGTTGGCGCCACTGGATGAAGGCAATACTGCAGTATCGTATCCTTTTTCCTGTAACAAATACTCGTATTTCCCGGCTCTTGTTTTTCCATTGAAAAGGATTTTACGTATGTTAGGTGCTATCACTTTAAGCATGGAAAAATCATTAATAACCTCATACCTGATTTCAGAATCACCACTTCCCTTTCTTTCTGCTTCCCTGAAAACATCCCACAGGCCGATTTTATGTTCTTTTAGGATCCTTAATTTTTCTGGATATTCCTTATTGTCAAGTTCCTCTCCGATAGCATCACCTGTGAGTTTCCAGAAATCATTTCCTTTATTGGCATAATATTTTTGTTGTCTGAGGGATTCTTCTCCTGGCAGGGATCCCAGAATTAAGATTTCGGTATCTTGGTGGATTATCGGCTCAAGTCCTTTTTTTGCCATCCTCAAATTTGATGTGCCGATATTACAAAAGATATATGATACAGAGAAGGCTTATCCTACTGCCATGAGTTTTCTGAAAAAATGGTACGATAAAGTTTCCCGGAAAAAACAATTCACAACTCTTTATAGACGCGGTGAAGAAATATATGGAAACGGATATGTACTTTTTGAAATGGGCAAGTATGAAGAGGCGCTGGATAAATACAATGAGGCGGCCGCTATATGGGGCGAATTGAAAAATAAATTGCTCGATCTTGAAGATGATATGGAAGATGACGTGGCCATTTTGAGAAAAAAATGCCAGAATGTTCTTTATAGCCGTTGTTTTGTCCTTTACAAGATGGGAAAGCATGAAGAGGCTCTTGAAGTGATTGATAGTTTTCTTGAGGATGATCCGCAAGATCCTGATAAATGGTTTGGACACGGGGTTGTAATGCAATCGATAGGACAGCATCAAAAGGCGGTTGAATCGTTTTCCAAATGCCTGGATCTGGATTCTGCTTTCTCAGATGCCTGGTATTGTAAAGCCACTCTTCTTTATCACAATGGTGAATTTACGCAAGCCCTTGAATGTTATAAAATGGCGGCCCAACATTCAAACATCAAGGATTTTGCATTTCCACGATATTCATTTTTGAACATGAATCCAAAACCCAAACTTAAAAAAGATGCTGCGGGCATTTTATATGGGAAAGGTAATACTTTGTTCAAATTGGAGAGATTTGAAGAGGCTATAGAAGCCTTTAAAGGTGCCATTGATATAGAGCCAGAATCTCCCCAAATATGGCAGGGTCTTGCAAATACTTACCTGAAAATTGGAGACGAGGATAGGGCCAATAAAGCCTTTGCAAAGTTATTGGAACTTGATCCTGAAAACTCTCAGGCAAAAGACCATATAAATCCTGATTATTCTGCTGAAGAGAAAGAGTGAGGATCTTCAGTACATATACTTGTCTTCTTTTTCTTCCCATTCGGACAGCAATTGCTGGCATATTTTGCTGTCCAGCTTTTCCATATTCATTCCTGTATCATTATGACCTTCACACAGGGCCCTGTATATCTGTCCGTCGTCAAATCCGATCTTTTCTACCTCGGTCGTTGTTGTCCCATAATAAAGTGTTTTGATGCGTGCCCAGTACAGAGCGGACATACACATGGGACATGGATAAGAGGTAGTATATATTTCGCATTCAGACAGGTCAAATGTTCCCAGCTTTGATGAGGCTATCCTGATTGCCATTATTTCAGCATGGGCCGTGGGGTCATTAGAATCAAGCACTCTGTTATGTGCTCTGGAGATTATAGTTTTATCTTTTACAATCACAGCTCCAAAGGGCCCACCCAGATTGTCTCTCATTCCCAGTCGTGCTTGTTCAATGGCAATTTCCATGAAATTATTCAGTATCTTTGCCCCCATCTACATGTTTCTTAATTTCATCAATTTCATTTAAGAGGATTTCAGCGGCATCTTTTTCCCTTTGTCCTCCACATTTGTAGGTGGTTTCCAGACACCGGTCAATCAAGTCGAGAAATTCATTATTTCCTGTTAATTTATAACGAGTAGCGTGGACAGCTGCTTCTATAACTGCTGTAAGGCCCCGGTTAATGGCCCTTGGTAGATAATCATTAGCCACTGCACCCATTGGGATGATTTCTGCTGTCATGGCCTGTTTTGTATGTTTTATTTCATCGCATATGAAAATAACACTGGTTGCTGAATTTTTTAGCAGTGGTATGCTTTTTGAATTCAGGGGATGATACTTGAAATCCTCATCTTCGAGATTGGAAAAAGTCGACTTTATAAAAAGTAAAGGGTCACAGGTCACATTGGCAGCAAAAACTTCATCCTGTTTCACATTTTCATAAGTTGTCGATCCTCTATAAAGTCTTATGAAGACTCTGTTATCTTTGCGAATCAGGCCAATTGGAGCAGCATTGGGATTTTTCATGCCGGATGTCAATATGATCTCGGAAATTCCATCGCATATACCGTATTTGTCAAGTTCTGAAACTTCCATCAAAACCGCATGCCTCCAATGATTGAAAGGAAAAGCCCCCCAATAATTATATCTGCAGTTGAACCGGGATTTATTTTCTTTTTGAGTAACTCTTCATCAAACTCAATTATTGAAGGAAGTGATGCTTCATACCCCGATGTTTCTATCTGTGTAACTATATTGGTTGCCTTTTCTGAAACCTCAACTGCAGTTTCCCGGTTGAATTTAGTCTGTATGAATGTATCGGGATTTTTCGACAATAACTTGAGGAAAGTGTAAACAATGGAGCAATTTATGTCTGTACGAATCCCTCTTTCCATAAGGTCAGTGATTTGTTCGCTGCACCAGCTGCACAGTTCAAAACCATGGGTCCACTCTTTAGCTATCATGTCGTAGTTTTCGGATATTTCCATCAATTCGAAAAGGCTGGTTTGATTTTTCCTTAAGTTTGTGATGGAATCCGAATCATTGAGATCAAGATCCTCTATATCCTGTACGCAGACATTTGCTTTTCCAAAAGCCTGATAGAAGTTAATCGAGTCCTCGACATCTGTGTGTTTAACTAGCCGGTGGGCTCTCTCAACGATTTTTTTCATATCAAACTTTTCATTTTCCTGAATCAGCTGACCTGCAGATTTTGCTAGGGGCAGGAGGAGTAAAAAAGCACCGAAATGTGTGTTTCCTCCTTTTTGCCATTTGTTACTTTCAAAAACAGCTTCTTTAAGCAATTCCCCTATATTTTCTTTTCCAGAAGCAGCCCTTTCAAATACCGGATAAACACCTGTAGCAGATGCAAGGAAATGTTCATACCGGGTATCGATATAATCATGCGTCCTGTCAATATTTCCGGGTTTGGGTGATGCCGACACTTCCAATATCATTGCAAGCTGGGCACTGCGGGCAACTTCGGAGGGCTGTATCTTGTAACAGGAGTTCATATCCCACCGTTTATTTTTCTTTACTGTGGTCGAGTATGTAGTCAGCCATTTGTTTTTTGAGTTTCATGTACTCCTGTGGGGAGAGGTCTATAAGATCCAGCACACCGTCTCTCATGAAACAGGGTTTTGTGATCTTACAACACCATGCAAGACTGCCAAAGCAGGTACTGTCACCGTATTCAAGGAGCGTACCTTTTACAAATTCCATTTTCAGGTTTGCAAATTCCCGGGGACTGAAACCCAGTTGCTTGGCCTTATTTTGTACAGCACAGGGTTTGACGGGGAGGCAACAGAAAGTCAGTCCTCGCATATCGCCCTGTCCCCTGCAAATATGTTTTGGAGCATTATACCAACCGGTAATTTCCTGAAATTCAGAAACAGCATCTACAAGGGAGTCTACAAGTTGTGGGGAATCCATTGCCTGTCTTCCCACAGATACCATATCTGCACCTCTGGAAAACATCTCTTTTGCATCATCAAAGCTCTGTACCGAATTATTTCCTATCAGGAATATACGTGTTACATCCCTGATGCGGCGGATGGCGTCAAGGTCGGCACCTGCACCTTCTTTCATGGCATCTACATGGATGATATCTGCACCTGCACTTTCAATTGCTTTTGCAAGTTGTGTATCATCAACAACATTTGCCCTGATCTTGATTGAAAGCACGACACCAGTTTCTTTTATCTGCCTTATCCATTCTGTGAGGCGTGGGAGGTCTTCCATCAGGGCCTCTCCAACTCCTGCTTCTTTCATTTCAGGTTGGCGGCAGTGTGCATCCAGTTCCATTATTGCACCAGCGTCCCTGATGATTCCTGCCACTTCAAGTAAGGGTTTAAGTTCACTGCTGCGCAGGTTTATCCCCACTGTCCCATCGAAATCAACGGCATTTAGCTCTTTTGTGATATGCTCGATCGGTTCCTGTGATATGAATTCTTTTCTACCTCTTTCTATGAGTTCACATGCTGCAGCATTGGTTTTCTCATCAAGGTTGTATCCGCCCATTATCACAAGTGCGGCACTTTTGCCATAACTGTTTACAAATGAGCTGTCTGTAATGCCCGCCATTGGAGCGATGGCGACTGGATTTTTGAAATTGATATATCCTATATTCAGGTCAAAAAGTTCTTGGGTCACGTTGAAAGCCTCTATTTCTCGTTAGTCAGGGGTCATAGAAGAGACCTTCAGCATATTAATTTTACGAATTGAAAATAGTATGAACAATGAAAAAATAAAGGATCGATCAGTTCAGATCGACCCTTTTAGCAGTTGCAATGTATACAATACTTTCACATATGTTGCATGTATGATCTGCAATACGTTCCAGATACCTGAGAACAAACATCATGTCTACTGCATTTTCTATGATGGTAGTGTTGTCTATCATCATCTGGACAAGGTCTTCCCAGCCCGCATAAACATTCTTATCGACGATTTCATCTTTTGAAGCAATCTTCTTTGCCATCTCAACATCAGATTCTGCATAGGCTTTAATGGACTGCTCTATCATTTCCTCACATGTGGATACAATAGGCTTACATTCAGAAATTGAAAGGACTTTCTTTGCATTCATTTTTTTGATTCTTTTTGCTACATCAACTGCCAGATCACTCATTCTTTCAAGATCGATGGCTATATGATAAGAAGCTGTTATCAGGCGTAGGTCGCTTGCAATTGGTTGTTGTAATGCCAACAAACTTGTAGCACGGTTTTCAACCTTCATCTCAAAGTCATTTACAATTTCGTCCATCTCAATGATTTCCTCTGCAAGTTCCTTATCAGCATTCGCAAGTGCCTTTATAGATTTTTGGAACATTTCAAGGGTTACAGAACTCATGTCTGAGACGGTATTTTTAAGTTCTTCAAGTTCAGCAAAGTATTTTTCGCGAACCATTTAATCACCCGAATCTACCCGTGATGTAATCTTCAGTACGTTTTTCCTTCGGGTTTTCAAATATCTGATTGGTTTCACCGAATTCGATTACTTCTCCCAGAAGGAAAAATGCAGTATAGTCAGATATTCTGGCTGCCTGTTGCATATTATGGGTAACAATTACAATTGTGTAATCTTTCTTCAATTCAAGAATTAGGTCCTCTATCTTATTTGTAGATATGGGGTCAAGAGCACTGCATGGTTCATCAAAAAGTATGATTTCCGGTTCTACAGCCATGGTCCTTGCAATACAGAGTCTTTGCTGCTGTCCTCCACTGAGGTCTAGGGCTGATGAATCCAGCCTGTCAGATACTTCTCCATAAAGAGCTGAATCCTGCAGGGTTTTATCAACAATTCCCTTTATGTCTTTTTTGGGTACTTTGTGGATTTTTGGGCCATAGGCAATATTATCGAAAATTGACATGGGGAATGGGTTTGGTTTCTGGAAAACCATGCCTATCTTCTTTCTGAGTTCAACTACATCCACATCTTCATCGTAGATGTTTTTATTGTCGATTTTAATCTTGCCTTCGATATGACATACTTTAATAAGATCATTCATCCTGTTTATGCAACGAATGAATGTGGATTTCCCACATCCGGAAGGACCGATAAGGGCGGTTACACTTTTGCTGGGGATTGACATATTTATGTCTTTAAGGGCCTGGTTAGACCCGTACCAGAGGTTGAGGTCCTCAACCTCTATGGCTGCGAAATCATTAGTTCCACTCATCTCTTATCCTCGATAAATTATCTGTTAAGTTTCTTCCTGTAATGTTTTCTGATAACAATTGCTATGCTGTTTATGAGCAGTACCAATATCAGTAATACAAGAGCAGTTCCATACTGTATGGGTCTGGTTTCCATTGGGTTGAGACCGGAGGTCGCCAGTATGAAAAGGTGGTATGGCAAAGCCATGAATTGTGAAAATACAGACTCCGGCAGACGTGGCAAGAAGAAAGCTGCACCTGTGAACAATATCGGGGCGGTTTCACCTGCAACCCTGCCAATACTCAGGATGATTCCGGTTACTATTCCTGGTAATGATGCTGGCAATACTATATTGCTTATGGTTTTCCATTTTGTTACACCAAGGGCAAGGGAAGCTTCCCGGTGTTCCTGTGGAACGGTTATCAAGGCTTCTTTACTTGCTCTGATTACAACTGGCAATATCAAGAGGGAAAGGGTAAGGGATGCCGAGATAATTGAGGGCTTAAATGCTAAATATTTGACAAATAATGCCAATCCAAACAATCCGAATACTACGGAAGGGGTCCCAGCAAGATTGTTGATTGCCATTTCAATAATCCATGTTGAACGGCTTTCCTTTGCATATTCATTTAGGTAGATAGCTGAAAGAACGCCAAGGGGAATTGCTACCGCCATAGATATGCCTACAAGATATGCTGTCCCCATCAAAGCGGGATAAATGCCACCTTCAGTCATTCGATTTTTGGGCATCTCTGTCAGGAACTCCCAGCTCATTATGCTGTATCCCTGTATTACAATGTACAGTATAAGGATTGCCACAAATGCAATAACAACCCATATACATGCTCTGAGGAAACCAAAGGCTATTTTTTCAGTAGTTCTTGAATCCAATCAGAGCCCCTCCTTTAGTTTATATTTTCTCTTTATCCTATCTGCAACTATATTTATTATGAAAGTCGTAATAAACAATACAGAACCAACTGCAAACAATGCATGGAAATGCGGGCTGCCTTTGGGCACTTCTCCCATTTCAAGTGCAATAGTTGCTGTCATTGTCCTGACAGGATCAATAAATCCTTCAGGGAATCCAGGTATTATGGCCATATTACCTGTTACCATCAATACTGTCATTGTTTCACCAATTGCTCTGCCTACTCCCAATATCACTGCGGCGGATATTCCGGAAAGGGCAGCCGGCAACGTTACTTTATAAATTGTCTGCCATTGTGTACTCCCCAGGGCTAATGAACCTTCTTTAAGTGCCTGTGGTACCGCATTAATGGAATCTTCGGAAATTGAAATTATTGTGGGGAGTGCCATCATTGCAAGCATTATAGAACCTGTAAGGGCTGTTTGGCCTGTGGGTATATCAAAAATTTCTTTTACAAGGGGTACCAGGACTACCAGACCAAAGAAACCGTATACAACGGATGGTATGCCTGCAAGAATTTCAATGAATGGTTTCAGTAAGTCAGCGATTTTTGGGCTTGACAACTCTGAAATATATATTGCTGCAGCAACACCCAGAGGTACAGCTATGGCTATTGCGCCTGCTGTGACCAGAAATGAGCCGAATAAAAGGGGTAGTATTCCAAAACGTGGTGGTGTTGAAGCGGTGTACCATGAACTACCGGTTATGAAACCAGTAAAAGAACTTGTTTCGAATAATAGGTATCCATCTCTAAAAAGAAAAATACAAATGAAGAGAAGGACAACGACAGTTGTTGCCGCTGCTAAGAACAGGCCACTCTCAATGCCCTTCTCTTTAAGTCTTCTGTGAAACATCGCTCACCTCTAAGGGTTCATGCTTCAAATCATTTACTCAACAGGGAAGTATCCTACTTCGTAGACGATCTCTGTACCTTCCTCGCTCAGTATAAATTCTGTGAAGTCTGCAGCAAGTCCTGTAGGCTGTCCGTCTGTGTAGAAGTGAAGTGGTCTGGCAAGTGGATAGTCGCCTGCAAGGATGTTTTCGGAAGTTGGTGCAACCATTCCGTCTCCCTTGTTGACATCTACACCCTTTACGTTTTCATTGAGATAAGCAAAACCGATGTATCCGATTGCTGCATCGTTCTGTGAAACTGCCTGTACCACTGCACCGTTTGAACTCTGTGCAAGTGCGTCCGGGCGGAATTCATTGTCTTCACCGAGGACTTCTTCCTGGAAGTAACCATAGGTACCGGAGCTGCTGTCACGGTTAATAACTACGATTTCTTTATCTTCTCCGCCTACATCTGCCCAGTTGCTGATGGAACCGTCATAGATTCCCTTTATCTGGTCGTAGGTCAGCTGGTCTACGGAGTTTGCAGGGTTTACAACTACTGTGAGTCCGTCCCATGCAATTACGTGTTCTACAGGATTAATTCCGTTTGCTTCTGCTTCTTCGGTTTCGGAGTCCTTGATCTGTCTGGAAGCCATTGCAATGTCAACATCACCATCGATCAGGGCTGCGATACCTGTACCGGAGCCGCCACCACTGATACTGATTGAAGCCTCAGGATGATTGTCCATGTAGGTTTCAGCTGCTGCCTGTGCTAGGGGGAGTACGGTTGTTGAGCCTTTTACATTGATTTCTTCTGCTTCTGCAGTTTCAGAAGTGGATTCAACAGGGAAGTATCCTACATCGTAGACGATCTCTGTGCCTTCCTCGCTCAGTATAAATTCTGTGAAGTCTGCAGCAAGGCCGGTAGGCTGTCCGTCTGTGTAGAAGTGAAGTGGTCTGGCAAGTGGATAGTCGCCTGCAAGGATGTTCTCAGCGGTAGGTTCTACCATTCCACTACCCTTGTCGACATCTACACCTTTTACATTGTCATTGAGATAAGCAAAACCGATGTATCCTATTGCTGCATCGTTCTGTGAAACTGCCTGTACTACAGCACCATTTGAGCTCTGTGCGATTGCATCTTCACGGAACTCGTTGTCTTCACCGAGAACTTCTTCCTGGAAGTAACCATAGGTACCGGAACTGCTGTCACGGTTAATTACTACGATTTCTTTGTCAGGGCCACCGACATCTGCCCAGTTGCTGATAGAACCGTCATAGATTCCCTTTATCTGATCGTAGGTAAGCTGGTCTACGGGGTTTTCCGGGTTTACAACTACTGTGAGTCCGTCCCATGCAATTACGTGTTCTACAGGATTAATTCCGTTTGCTTCTGCTTCTTCGATTTCGGAATCTTTGATCTGCCTGGAAGCCATTGCAATGTGGACATCTCCATCGATCAGGGCTGCGATACCTGTACCGGAGCCGCCACCACTGATACTGATGGACTGTTCGGGGTGATTTTCCATGTAGGTTTCAGCTGCTGCCTGTGCTAGGGGGAGCACAGTTGTTGAACCTTTTACATTGATTTCTTCTGCTTCTTCAGCACCATTTGAAGGTCCTTCATCAGGGCTTTCTGCTGGTTCCTCGTCATTGCTGACACAGCCGGCGGTGAATAACGCCAGTACCATTATTAAAGTAAGTGCTATTGAAAGTATTTTTGACCTTTCTACCATAGTTACATTATCCTTTTCCATTTGAAGGCTTAAGCCTCGGAAAAAAGTAATGGATACCATACTTATAGTCTTTGTCGCAATATTCTATACTATACTATATTTTAACATATAGTCTATATAGAGATATTGTGTATGTAATGTCAAGATGCTTAAAAAAGAATAGAGGGTTATCAGCAGGCTTTGTTTAGGAGATTTATGTGGGGAAGTACCCCACATCATTTATAATTATTGTGCCTTCCTCGCTCAGTATATATTCTATGAAGTCTGCTGCAAGGCCGGTAGGCTGTCCGTCTGTGTAGAAGTGAAGAGGTCTGGCAAGTGGATAGTCACCAGCAAGGATGTTTTCGGAAGTAGGCTCAACCATTCCATACCCGGCATCGATATCTACGGCCTTCACACTGTCATCAAGGTATGCAAATCCTATGTATCCAATTGCTGCATCTTCCTGTGTGACTGCCTGGACAATGGCTCCATTTGAGCCCCGGGATACTAAATCCGGGCGGAATTCTTCTTCTCCTAATAGTTCTTCCTTGAAATAGCCATAGGTTCCGGAACTTGGGTCACGGTTCTGTATTATTATTTCTTTATCTTCTCCGCCTACATCTGCCCAGTTGCTGATGGAACCGTCATAGATTCCCTTTATCTGGTCGTAGGTAAGCTGGTCTACGGGGTTTGCAGGGTTTACAACTACTGTAAGTCCGTCCCATGCAATTACGTGTTCCACAGGATCAATTCCATTTGCTTCTGCTGCTTCTCTTT